>CAMYOI010000099.1 GCA_947259955.1 uncultured Gammaproteobacteria bacterium | reverse complement strand
AATGGCTACCGCACGCCGCGTATGGAACTCGAAGAATTCGTCACCTTTCATACGGAATGAACAGACCAACCTTTGCTACACTACAGGCATGCCAGAAGACCCGATCAAAGTTGAACTGCTCGACGTAACCCTGCGGGACGGCGAACAAACCCGCGGCGTCTCCTTCTCGCAGGCGGAAAAAGTCACCATCGCGAAAGCGTTGCTGGGCTCGCTGCGGGTGGACCGGGTCGAGGTGGCTTCCGCCGGAATTTCGGAGGGGGAGCAGGAAGCGGTTTGCAGCATCAGCGACTGGGCGCGCGACTCCGGCCTGCTGGATCGGGTCGAGATCCTGGGTTTCGTCGACCACAAGCGAAGTGTCGACTGGATCACGGGCGCCGGCGCTCGGGTGCTGAACCTGCTGACCAAGGGCAGCGAAAAACACTGCAGTCAGCAGCTCAGAAAAGACCTGGACGAACACCTGGCCGACATCTCCCGCACCGTTGACTATGCGGTGGATCGCGGTTTGTCCGTCAACGTCTACCTGGAAGACTGGTCAAACGGATACCGGGATAATCCCGACTATGTCTACCGGCTGGTTGATGGGATGCGGGACCTGAAGATCAGGCATTTCATGCTGCCCGATACCCTGGGCGTAATGACGCCCGATCAGGTGTTCAGCAGCCTGCAGGATATGACCACGCGTTTTCCGCAACATCTGTTCGATTTCCATCCGCACAACGACTATGGACTTGCCACCGCCAATGTCATGTTCGCCGTGAAAGCGGGGGTGAGGTCCATCCACTGTACGATCAACTGTCTCGGCGAGCGCGCCGGCAACGTCTCGCTGCCGGAAGTCGTGGTGGTGCTGAAGGACAAGATGGGCGTCAGCCTGTCCATAGATGAAACCAAGATCTACGCACTCAGCCAGATGGTGGAAAACTTCTCCGGCAAGCAGGTTTCAGACAACGCGCCGGTGATCGGTGCGGACGTTTTCACACAGACCAGCGGTATACACGCCGACGGGGATCACAAGGGCGGTTTGTATCAGACCGAACTCAGCCCGGCACGCTTCGACCGCAAGCGCAGCTACGCGCTGGGCAAGATGAGCGGGAAGGCTTCTCTGCAGAAGAACCTGGACGAGCTTGGCATCAGCCTGTCGGACGAAGACAAAGCCAAGGTGCTGGAACGGATCGTGCAGCTCGGTGACACGAAATCCGCGATTACGGTCGAGGATCTGCCTTTCGTCATCGCCGATACGCTGGAGAGCAAGAACTACAAGCACATCGAGCTGCTGAATTGTTCCATTACAAGCGGTCTGGATCTCGAATCCACGGTAAGTATTCGCGTCAAGCTCAAGGACAAGATCTATAAATCCTCGGGATCGGGCAACGGCGGATTCGACGCATTCATCGTGGCCATCAAGAGCGTGTTGGAGAGCAGCGGCATCGAGTTCGATTTCCCCGAACTCGTCGATTACCAGATCAGGATACCGAAGACCGGTCTCAGCAGCGCTCTGACCGAATGCTTCATCACCTGGCGGGACGGCAACAAGACCATAAAAACCCGCGGGGTCAGCGCCAACCAGGTCTTCTCGGGCATCGGTGCGACGCTGCGCATGTTGAACATGAAGCTGCACCAGAAAAGATCTTTCGCCTCACCGGTCGGGCAGCAGGCCATGTAGGAGGCCCACCCCGGGCCGATTTATCGCGGCGAGGGCGCCGCTCCTACAAATTATGGTGCGACATCGGGCATGCTTGTGGGAGGCCAGCCCCGGGCCGATTTATCGCGGCGAGGGCGCCGCTCCTACAAGGTTGATACGATCTGCGGTGCGTTTGTAGGAGGCCCGCCTCGGGCCGATTCCCATCTATTCCAGAAAATCGATCAGCAGATCCAGGACCTGATTGGGCTTTTCGGCCATTACCAGGTGGCCGCAGTTGTCGAGGACCTCGCACCGTACGTCGGGGATGGCCTGTTCGAGCTTTCGAGCGATCCGAGTTGGCGTCATCATGTCGAGCCGGCCCAGTATCATCAATGTCGGACACTGCACCCGTGCGGCGCTTTCCATGCCGTGCTTGTACTCGTTGCAGGCGTTCAATCCCGCAAACAGGACACCCGGACCGGACCGTTCCAGAAGGCGGATCGCCGAACCGCTCATCCACATACCGGGCGCCTGATTGCCACCCATCTGCCCGTGTTGGCTGTGTCCCCACAGGTTGATCATGTCGAAAGCGGAGTGCTCGTTGTTCCGGGCCGCGTCGAGCAGCGGGTCACTGACCGGCATCGGCACCGCGGTCGCAATCAGCGCCAGCCTGGAAACACGATCGGGATGGCGTGCGGCCGCCTCGAGCGACACCAGGGAGCCCATGCTGTGGCCGACGATTGCCGCCTTGTCGACGCCAATGGCATCCAGTACATCGATGATCCAGTCGGCCATGTCGGTAATATTTTCAAGAGCAGATCCCCCGGAGCGGCCGTGCCCGGGCATGTCGACCGCGAGGGCGTTGCGCTGGTGATGAGCAAAATACCGGCTCTGCAGCAGCCACACCGAGTGATCCAGCCCGTTGCCGTGTATAAAAACAACCGAAGGCTGTTCCGGCACGAATTCCCGGGCTCCGGTGTAGATATAGGCGGGATTGTTGTCGACGGTTATTTTCATGAATTGACGTCATCCCTTTTGAGAGGCGTGCAGGGCGCGACCAAGATCGCTGATCAGATCGTCCGGATCCTCGATGCCGACCGACAGGCGGATTGTACCTTCCTGGATACCCGCTGCAGCCAGCGCCGCCGCATCCATACGGTGATGGGTCGTGCTCGCCGGATGGATAACCAGTGACTTTGCGTCTCCCACGTTAGCCAGGTGCGAGAACAGATTGAGCCGCTCTATGAACCGCCGCCCCGCCGTTCTGCCGCCCTTGACCACGAAGCTGAATACGGCGCCACATCCACCCGGCAATAGCTGTTTGGCGAGCTCGTGGTCGGGGTGCCCGGGAAGTTCAGGGTAGGTCACTTCCTCCACGGCATCGTGTTCGTCCAGGTATTTCACCAGCTTGCGCGTATTGTCGATGTGTTTCTCTATACGCAGGGGCAGCGTCTCAATTCCCTGGAGAATATGGAAGGCGGTCGTCGGGCTCATGCAGGCGCCGAAGTCGCGCGCACCCTCCTTGCGGGCGCGCATGATGTATGCCGACGGGCCATACTCTTCGCTGAAGACCAGATTGTGGAAACCCGCGTAGGGCTCCGTCAGGGTCGGGAACTTGCCCGAGGCGTCCCAGTCGAATCTGCCGCCGTCAACCAGCAAGCCGCCGATGGCGACGCCATGCCCGCCAATGAATTTGGTGGCCGAGTGGAAGATCAGGTCCGCACCGAAGTCGAACGGCTTGAAAAGGTAGGGTGTGGTAAAGGTCGAATCGATGAGCAGGGGGATACCCGCGTTGTGAGCGATCTCCGAAATTACCGGAACGTTGAGAACATCGAGGCCGGGATTGCCCAGGGTCTCGCCGAATAGTAGGCGCGTGTTGGGCTGTATGGCTTCCGAGAACGCGTCCGGGTCTCTGGGATCGACGAAAGTAGCTTCAATGCCGAACCGCGGCAGGGTGTAGCTCAGCAGGTTGTGCGAGCCCCCGTAAAGCGAGCGCGATGAAACGATGTGTGACCCCGCGCCAAGAATGGTGGCGATGGCCAAATGCATCGCCGCCTGTCCGCTGGCGGTGGCGATGGCGCCGACGCCGCCCTCGAGTGCGCAGATGCGTTCTTCGAGTACGGCGTTGGTCGGGTTGGTGATCCTGGAGTACACATGGCCCGGGCGCTCGCCGTTGAAGATGGAAGCGGCTTGCTCGGTGCTCTTGAATACATAGGAGGTGGTCTGATAGATCGGCACCGCCCGGGCACCGAAGCTGTCATCCGGTTGTTGGCCCGCGTGCAGGGCCAGGGTGTCGAAACCCGGGTACTTGGGTCCAGCCATAGATTTTCTCGGACTTTGAGTGTTTTGCTAGGAGTTGAGTAGTCGTATTGGTTTCGCGCCAATATTTGACTCACATATTGGGGTAGTTCGGCCCGTCTCCGCCCTGGGGCGTCACCCAGGTGATATTTTGCGTCGGGTCCTTGATGTCGCAGGTCTTGCAATGAACGCAATTCTGGGCGTTGATCTGGAGCATGGGATTGCCGCTCTCGTCATCGACGATCTCGTACACCCCGGCGGGACAATAGCGCTGCTCCGGTGCCTGGTAAATTTTCAGGTTCGTTTCTATCGGTACGCCGGCATCTTTGAGGGTCAGGTGACAGGGCTGGTTTTCCTCGTGGTTGGTATTAGACAGATAGACGGATGACGACCTGTCGAAGGTGATTTTGCCGTCCGGCGCCGGGTATTCGATCCGTTGGCACTCCGCCGCGGGTTTCAGGGTCTCGTGGTCGACGTGCGTATGCTTCAGCGTCCACGGCGCCCGCCCGCGCAATAACGTCTGATCGATACCGGTGTACAGGGTGCCGCCCCACAGGCCCCATCTGAATGACGGACGGACATTCCTGGCCAGTTTGAGTTCCTCGTACACCCAGCTATCGTTGAACGCGTCCGAATAAGCCGGGAGTTCATCGCCACCCGCCGAGCCTCTCTTGAGTGCATCGAACGCGGCTTCCGCCGCCAGCATGCCGGTTTTCATCGCGGTGTGGGTGCCCTTGATCTTGGGCATGTTCAGCGTCCCGGCTTCACAGCCAATCAGAACACCGCCCGGAAAAACCAGCTTGGGAAGGCTCTGCAGCCCGCCCTCGTTTAGCGCGCGCGCACCGTAGGCAATGCGTCGGCCGCCCTCGAATATCGGCCGGATCTTCGGGTGCGTCTTGAAGCGTTGAAATTCGTTGAATGGACTGAGCCATGGATTCTGGTAGTCGAGGCCTACCACGAAGCCTGCCGCAACCTGATTGTCCTCCAGATGGTAAATAAAAGAGCCCCCGTAGGTGCCGCCGCCGAGCGGCCAACCCGCGCTGTGCAGGATCATTCCCTGCTGGTGATTTGCGGGATCGACTTCCCACAGTTCCTTGATCCCGATACCGTAGGTCTGTTCCTGGGCGCCTTCACTCAAATGGAACCTTGCGATAACCTGCTTCCCCAGGGAGCCGCGGCATCCCTCGGCCATGAAGGTATACTTTGCGTGAAGCTCCATGCCGGGTTCGTAGGCGTCCGTCTGATTGCCTTCCTTGTCCCGGCCCATCTCCCCGGTCGCGATTCCCCTGACGGCGCCGTTGTCGTCGAACAGCACCTCGGCGGCGGTAAACCCCGGAAATATCTCCACGTCCATGGCTTCTGCCTGTTCCGCCAGCCATCTGCACAGGTTGCCCAGGCTGATGATGTAGTTGCCCGAATTGTGCATGGCAGGGGGCATAAAGATCATCGGCAGGCCTATGGCGCCGCTCTTGCTAAGAAACATGAATTTTTCGCCGGTAACCGGGGTGTTGAGCGGGGCACCCTTTTCTTTCCAGTCCGGTATCAACTCATTGAGAGCTCGCGGCTCCAGCACGGCACCGGACAGAATGTGGGCACCGACCTCGGAGCCTTTTTCGATCACGCAAACGCTGACGTCGTGATCGTGTTGCTGCGCCAGCTGCTTCAGTCGTATCGCCGCAGACAGGCCCGCCGGACCGGCTCCAACGATAACGACATCATATTCCATAGATTCGCGTTCCATACACCGCCTCGTATTGGTTACCCGGGACGGGAAGATTATATCCGCTTCCGCATGAATCACGGGTTTTTTCGTGCGACACGGGCTGGCTGAATTTCGCAGGCATGCGCCGGTCTCGATCCTTGTCGGGCAGTGGGTGATCGGGTATGTTACCCGCCCATCATGACGCCGGAAGAAATCAGACAGAGATCAAAAGGCACCTTGATCGAGCGTATGGGCATCGAGTGGAAATACGCGAGATACGGTGAAACCCTGGCGTATATCCCAGTGACACCCGCGCACCTCGCGCCCAATGGCTATCTGCACGCGGCCACTGTCGTAGCGCTGGCGGACTCTGCGTGCGGTTTCGGCTGCCTGGTCAGTCTGCCCGAGGGAGCCCGGAGCTTCACGACCATTGAACTGAAATCAAATTTTTTAGGCACGGCAACCTCCGGAGACATCACCTGTAAGGCGACGATGGCGCACGGTGGCCGCACCACGCAGATCTGGGACGCGGTCATCATCAACGAAATGCGGTCGGACATCGCCCTGTTCCGCTGCACCCAGTTGCTGCTGTATCCAAAATAACTATTCCTACTTCGCGAGGTCATCGCTATGAATCTATCGGGACATGCCGCCATCGTCACCGGAGGCGCATCGGGTATGGGTGCGGAAACGGCGCGTGCGCTGATCAGGGCGGGCGCCAGGGTGTCCGTAATGGATGTGCAGGCAGAGCAGCTGCGTCAGGTGGCCGAAGACACCGGCGCACTGGCCGTTGAGTGCGACGTCACCAGTGCGGAAAGCGCCGTGTCGGCGGTCGCCGCGGCGAAAGAAGCCCACGGTGCCGCCCGTGTTCTGGTGAATTGTGCGGGCGTCGCCCCGGCGAAGCGCATCGTTGGCCGTGACGGTCCGATGCCGCTCGAAGACTTCAAGCGGGTGATCGACATCAACCTCGTGGGCTCTTTCAACATGCTGCGGCTGGTGGCCGCGGATCTCTATGCCGAGGATGCGCTTGACGAGATTGGTGAGCGCGGCGTGATCATCAATACCGCCTCGGTGGCGGCCTACGAGGGCCAGATAGGCCAGGCGGCGTACTGCGCCTCGAAGGGGGGCATCGTTGCGCTCACTCTACAGGCGGCAAGAGACCTCTCCGGCAAGGGCATTCGGGTGGTCACCATTGCACCCGGATTTATCGCGACGCCCATGCTGCTTGGCATGCCAGAGGAAGTCCAGCAAAGTCTCGCCTCCCAGGCGCCTTTCCCCAAACGCTTTGGCCGTCCCGATGAGTTCAGCAAACTGGCGATGCACATCATCGATAACCAGATGATCAACGGAGAGGTCATTCGCCTCGACGGCGCGGCCAGGATGCAGGCCCGATGACATTATATTGATCGATCTATCCAACTCTGTTCAATTTTAGATACCTATCACAACCAGCAGGATTCAAAAACAGAACTGACTCAGGTCGATACCAGCGGATGAATTCTAAAATGCCGCGCCAAGCGGGGAAATACGTTGCCCGCTGATCGAGTCTGGGGGTTACTTGCAGCGAGGATATTGGCATGTGACCCGCCGACAGGCTGTAAACTCAATTAACACATCAATTTCACTACAGGAGAACCAAATGTCCAGATCAGGATTGAAACCAAAAGTATTTGTTGCTGCTGCCGCCATGATGTTGGGCGCCTCCACGCTGTCGATGGCCACGTTTTCATACCAGGGATGCGGCGGCCATAAGGGAACGATGGGAGGCGGCGGTCACATGGGCATGATGGGAGGCGGCGGTCACATGGGCATGATGGGAGGCGGCGGTCACATGATGAACAAATACAAGGGGTTGGGGTTGAGCCAGGAACAAGAACAGCGAATGATCGATGTTCATCACGAGCTGCACAAGAAACACTGGGCACTCATGGGGCAAATGATTGATCAGCAAGCGGCTTTGCAGAAAGCGTACGCGACCGATCGCCCGGATCCTGCGGCGGTAGGAGTGGTATACGGACAGATATTCGATCTGAAGCGTCAGATGATTGAAGCGTTCCTGAACGCAGACAATAACGCTAAAGAAGTCTTGACCGAAGAACAGCTTGCCCAGATGAAAAAGATGAAACACCAGCGCGGCGGCATGATGCAAGGTCACGGCGGCATGATGCAGGGCCGAAGTGGTCAGACCAACTAGAAATAGCCCGCATTTCTCACCAGGATCCCGAGCGATGGCGCAGGACAGGTGATGTCAATGTCAAAGCAAGTACGATCAGGATCTTAAACATGCAATTCAGTTTCTAAACCGAGAATAAATCCTCGACATGGACTGACTGGATGCCGTGTTTTGTCGACGGACGCTAACCAGTTGAGGAGTCAAGCTTCCTCGAGATCGGGCCACAGGCGGCGCACCACTTCACTGCCCGGGGCATAGGCATGGCATGTGCCGACCAGATGGCTGTGTTTAGTAGTGCTTCCCTCGATCTCTCTCGCCTTGATCGGGTAGATGGTCTGGAATGCGGTTGTCGCCATGCGTCCGAGCAGCTCCCTCAAGTGCGTGCAGCCCAGAGATCCACCGACCAGTTTGGCGACTTCCCTGCGGAATCCGGGTCCTATCTTTACGCCTCGAATTTTTGAAAAGCCGGCCGCGCCTCCCGGGCAGATGTCGAAGGGCGCATATTCGGTGACTGCCTCCGTCTCGTGGATCATCAGCTCGTCGTCAACCGTAATGCGCAGCCACATTCCGTGCACCGGTTCGCCGGCCTCCACAGTACCCCGGTCCATGTTCGAAAAACCATAGGTCTTGGTGTCCGAGAGGTGCCCTTCGATATCCCACAAACCGTCCTCACGGCGATACCCGTGGCACGTTATTTTCCGTTCGTGGATGAGTTCGCGGCTTACGCCGGGTGTCGACAATGGCATTGGAAGACCTGCTCGAGTGTTGAAAACGGCGGCTTAGTATACAACACCTGTATGCGGATCAATCATTGCTTGATTATTCCGCCGCGCTTAACGAAGTACCCAACAAGCATTCGTCCGGCGTGTTTGTTGCCCTGGAAATTCCAGTGTCCATCGTTTGCGACCCTCAGGTTTTGGCCGCTGTTCTCCATAGCGATAATATCGTCGCCAATATTGTTTATGCAGTTCATTCGGGCAGACTCGCATACTGCTTTGTCTTCCTCCGTAAATGGGCCGCACGCGTTGAAAAAAAATATCGGCTTGTCACCGACGCGCGATCTTACTTTTTTCAGAAGTGTCTTTGTTACCTCGACGGCGTTCCTCATATGCGGACTTTTACGATAGTTTCCGTAGTCAAACTGAGTTTTGCCTTGTTCTCTCAACGTGCGTTGAATCTTGCTTTTAGATCTATAGTCGTACATTACCAGTAGCCGGTCCGCGATATAGGAGATCCATCTCAGTTTTTCAAATGGCAGTGGCAGCCTGTAGACTATTCCATCGTCCTCGAGATAGGGTCGAAACCAGTGGTTATTTAGCGGGTATGTTTCCCTGTCCAACTCATAGTAATTGTTCTGGTAGTCATTGCTGCAGAACTGCCAGATAACCGCGCTTGGTTCTATGTCATCGATACGGTCATCCAGTACCATGTATTCCTGTAGTGTTCCGTACCCAAAGCCCCCGAAGACATAGAATTGAAGACTACGAAATTCATGTTCCAGGTATGAGTACCATTCTTCACCGTTGGATACGTAGGGGATCGCCGTAAACGAATCGCCAATAATCAATACCCGGGGATTCCCGTTTTCACTGACAGGCCAACGCTTGAAGCCATGGTCGAAATACTCGACCGAAATCCCGCGATGTCTTCCTTTGGTGTCCTGAATGCTCTTGCTTTCCTTTCCGGGTGAGAAATTCCATCCGTATCTTGTGGGTATGCGCAATTTTGGAACGATACGCCCCAGGGTCAGGTCTACTACTGCAAGCAGAACTATAGTAATAATCGCAACTCGCGCTATATCTTTTCTTGGAGTGGAGAATAGCCAACTGATTGGTTTTATTTCGAACCAGAGACCAATCGCGATTGCAGCAGCCCCGAATACGATTAAAAACAGTTGTTCAAATCCGATACCTGGAAATCCGGTTCCTGCTAAGTCCCTGTATAAGGGCACAATAACCATCAGAGCGCCTGCAAACGGCATCAGGTATTTTTCTAATGCTCTCATAGTCACCAGGACAGAATTTGTGTGCGCAACCTCAACTTCAAACCGCCAGATGAAACAAGAACGTGCGGCGCTGTAAGGTGTCGCTCCTCAAGCTTAGTGCCTTCGCTTTTTCAGGGCTCCTGATGTCAGCTTTGGTTGCCAAGTTCAACGGCACGTTCCCGAAGCTTGAATTTCTGTATCTTGCCGGTCGAGGTCTTGGGGAGTTCGGTGAAAATAACGGTCCTCGGGCACTTGTAGTGTGCCAGATTGTCACGACAGAACTTGATCACCTCTTCTTCCGTGGCCTTCGCGTCGGGACGCAGGGTCACGAAGGCGCATGGCGTTTCGCCCCATTTTTCGTCGGGCCTGGCGACCACGGCGGCTGCCTCGACGCCCGGGAATTTGTACAGCGTG
>CAMYOI010000098.1 GCA_947259955.1 uncultured Gammaproteobacteria bacterium | reverse complement strand
GCCGACGCCATTCTGGACGCACTTGGATCCTATCGGAGTTTTGTACTGTTTGGCATCACGGGAAGCGGTAAAACAGAGGTCTACTTCAGGGTTATCAGAGAAGTAATCGAGCGTGGCCAGCAGATTTTGTTGCTGGTACCCGAGATCGCACTTACACCGCAGCTGGTGAAACGGTTCGAGGATCATGTCGGGCGGAGTCTCGCGGTCATCCATTCCGAACTGCCGACGGGTGAGCGACATAGGAACTGGGCGGCGGCACGCGAGGGCCGTGCAGCGATCGTTCTGGGCACCCGATCAGCCGTATTCACTCCGTTGTTGAAACCCGGTCTCATCATAATCGATGAGGAACACGACCTGTCATTCAAACAACAAGATGGTCTAAGATATCACGCCCGGGACATCGCCGTGTTCCGCGCAAAACTCGAGGATGTTCCCGTCGTGCTGGGTTCGGCGACACCGTCCTTTGAGTCCATGTCCAATGTGCAAAAAGAGCGATACGATATATTGAGGTTGAACAGCCGCGCGCTGGGGGCGCGGCTGCCCGACATCGAATTCATCGACATGCGGCGCGTCCCCGTGCACCACGGCCTGAGCCGGCCTCTGGTTAAAGCCATCGAATACAGGCTCGAAGCACGGGAACAGAGCCTCGTGTTCATGAATCGCCGAGGCTATGCACCCGTACTCTATTGCGCAGCTTGCGGATGGCAGGCGCAGTGTCTGCACTGTGACACCCGGATGGTCTTCCACAAAAGGGAAAACTCGCTGCGATGCCATCACTGCGGCCATAAACAGATCGCCTCGATGTCCTGCCCCGCCTGCGCAAGCACTCAGATTCTCCCTCTGGGCGAAGGGACGCAGCGTCTGGAAACGCACCTGCGGGAACTGTTCCCCGACGCGAGAATCGTCAGAATCGACCGGGACAGCACTCGGCGAAAAGGGGAGCTCGCTCACAAGCTTGCCCAGGGCGCCACCGGGGCCGCCGATATCCTGGTCGGAACACAACTGCTGTCCAAGGGGCATCATTTCCCCAAGGTGACCCTGGTCGGCATCATCGATGCCGACCAGGGCCTTTACAGCGTGGACTTCCGTGCTACCGAATACCTGTTCCAGCAGATTATTCAGGTCGCGGGCCGCGCGGGCCGCGCCGACAGTCCAGGCCAGGTGCTGATTCAGACAGTACACCCGGAGCATCCCCACTTCGAATTACTGCGCGAACATGATTACGAAGGATTCACGGTCCTGGCCATGAACGAGCGGAATATCGCTCAGGCGCCCCCATTCTCGCATTTCATCCTGATCCGCGCGGAATCGACAAAGCCGGGCATGGGATTGTGGTTCCTGGGACAGGCAAGAAACATAGCGGCAGCTTTGGAAAACGAACTTCGAACGGGCATCGAGATCATGGAGCCGGTGCCCTCTCCGATGGAAAAACGAGCGGGGCGCTATCGCGCCCAGCTGCTCCTGAGCGGGCGGAACCGAACGGCCGTGCATCGCTTTCTGGATAGCCTAGTCGCCCAGCTGGACGCACATCGACTGGCCCGGAATGTGCGCTGGTCCATTGACGTGGATCCCATGGAAATGTACTGACGTGGATAATCACGCGCTTCGCGATAAGATCCTGATCAACCTGCTGCTGATTCTGGCGGCCGTCGTGTTCGCAATCGGGATCTGGGCACCCATTCTGACGCTGAAAAAGCTCATTTTCATGAGCAACACCTTCTCCGTCATATCGGGTATTTCGCAACTACTTGATGACCGTCAGTACGGCCTGTTCGTTCTCATCGCCGGCTTTACACTGTTGCTGCCCGTGGTAAAGATGGTAGTACTATTCGCCGCATTGAACGGCAGGCATAATCTGGAATCACGGCGGCGCTATGTGGACTGGCTGTCGGTGCTGGGTAAATGGTCGATGCTCGACGTATTCGTCGTGGCCGTGCTGATCGCCAGCGTCAAGTTGGGATCCATCGCAAAAATTGAAGTGCATTATGGACTGTACGTGTTCGCCGCCGCGGTGCTGATGATGATGGTGAGCACGCATCTCATACACCTCCGAATGAAAAAACTCCCCTAGCCCGCGTATTGCACCAGTATCCCGAGGGATGACGCAGGACAGGTTTGGCTGAGCGCCGGTCTGGTGCAATATGCGGGCTAGCCCGCATATCTGAAGATCATTGATGATTTTTAGCCGCAAACGGTTAGAATCACCATCCTTTTGACCCGTACATCGCAGTGATAACGCACTTACAGGAAAACTTCTCCAGGGCAATACAGGAGCTCAAGCAGGCCGGAGTGATTCCCAACGAACTGCCCACCGAGGTGAAATTCGATCGGCCCCGGCAGAAGTCCCACGGCGATATGGCGACTAATGTGGCGCTGGGTCTGGCCAAGGCGGCAAAGCGGAATCCACGGGATCTGGCGCAACTCATCATCGCTGCGCTGCCGCCGTCAGACCGGGTGGAGAAACTCGAAATCGCCGGTCCGGGCTTCATCAACGTTTTTCTGAAACCCGCATCGCAATTCGAGATCCTGAAAACCATCCGCGAGCAGGCGCAATACTACGGAAACTCAGACACCGGTCGGGGTGAGACCGTCCTGATCGAGTTCGTATCAGCCAATCCAACGGGTCCCCTTCATGTCGGACACGGGCGCGGGGCCGCGTACGGGGATGCCCTGGCGCGGGTCATGCGCAGGGCCGGATATTCTGTGCAAACAGAATATTACATCAACGACGCGGGCAGGCAGATGGATATCCTGGCCGTCAGCGTCTGGCTTAGATATCTGGAGCTGTGCGGAGAGGAGTTCGAGTTCCCGGACAACTGCTACAAGGGAGACTATATCTGGGACATCGCCGCCACCGTTCATCGCGAACAAGGCGACCGGTACCGACATCCTGCAATGGACGTATTCCGCGACGCGGCATCCCCAAATCCCGAAAAGTCGCTTGACCTGCTCACCGGGACTTTCCGATCCAGAGTGGGCCCCGACGGCTTCGAGCGGTTCCTTCGAACCGCCCTAAACACGCTGGTAGACGACATCAAAAGTGATCTGTCCGAATTCAGGGTCGAATTCGATCGCTGGTTTTCGGAGCAATCCCTGTACGACGAAAAAACGGTGGAACAAACCATTGCCAAGCTGCGCGCAACAGACCACATCTATGAAAAAGAAGGCGCGCTGTGGTTCCGTGCCAGCTTATTCGGAGACGAGAAAGACCGGGTGGTCGTTCGGGAGAACGGCGTCCCTACATACTTCGCCTCGGATATTGCCTACCATCACGACAAGTTTACACGGGGCTTCCACAAACTTATTGACGTATGGGGCGCCGACCACCACGGTTACATCGTGCGTGTAAAGGGAACACTGGAGGCCCTGGATCACGACCCCGAAGATTTCATCGTAGCGCTGGTACAGTTTGCGACGCTGTATAGAGGTGGCGAGAAGGCATCCATGTCCACCCGGGGGGGCGAATTCGTCACATTGAGGGAATTGCGCCAGGAGGTCGGGACCGATGCGGCCCGGTTCTTTTACGCGCAGCGCAAATCCGACCAGCATCTCGACTTCGACCTGGACCTGGCGAAATCCCAGTCGAATGATAACCCGGTTTACTATGTTCAGTATGCCCATGCCAGGGTGAGCAGCGTTTTCAGACGAGCAACAGAACGCAACATCGACACCAGCGGTCTGGACAACGCCAATTTGGATCTGCTCGTCGAAGAAAGTGAAAATGAACTTGCCCGCGTTCTTTCCGATTTCCCGGAAACCGTCGCCGCCGCCGCGCGCAAGATGGAGCCGCATCACATCGTCTACTACCTTCGCGAGGTGGCGAATCGGCTGCATACCTACTATAACGCCCACAATGTACTCGGTGCCGTGAAGGATCTTCGCACCGCACGTTTGTGCCTGCTCGATGCGACCCGGCAGGTCATAGCCAACGGCCTGGATGTCCTGGGCGTAAGCGCACCCGAAAAAATGTGACTGCCCATCGAGATGGCCCAGGCTGCTCGCAGAAAGAAGTCTCACAAAAAGTCGACTCGCAACAGGGGCGGGAACTCCTGGGGGATGCTTATCATAGGACTGATTTCAGGATTGGTACTGGCTGTCCTGATCCTGGGAACCCAGGATGGCAGCAAGTCGGAATTCGGCAGCGGCCTGAAGACCTTGTTCAAGCAGACATCGGCAACGACTCAGAAAAAAGCGGAAGCAAGCAAGACGGTCGGACAGGAGGCGCCCCGGCCCAAACTCGACTTTTACACCGTCCTGCCGAAGATCGAGCGAATAATCCCCGATGACCCGGCGCCGCCGCCGGTCGACAAGGCTGTAAAGCAGAATAAAGACAGGAAATCGTGGTACGTACTGCAAGTGGCCTCCTATCAGAGCTTCAACGATGCCGATCGACTCAAGGCCCAGTTGACTATCTCCGGCTTCGATGCCGTCATCCAGAAAGTCACGGTTGAAGACAAGGAGTACTTCAGGGTGCGGCTTGGTCCCTACGAGAGCCAGCGCAAACTCAAGAATGTAAAGCAGGATCTGGGGGAGCTCGGTTACGCGGGCATATCACTCAAGATTACGGAGCCATAGTAGTCAGTGCGCGTTAGCATGCTTCTTCACGCTGTGCAACCTCCACTATAACAGAAGGGTCGTTTATGACTGACAAGAAAGTAATCTTCCTGTTCCCGGGACAGGGGTCCCAGTACCAAGGTATCGGCAGCGATATAGCCGCCAGGTTCGAGTCGGCGCGCAGGACTTATGAAGAAGCAAGCGACACCCTTGGATACGACATATCACAGCTTTCCTTCGAGGATCCAGCCGGGCAAATCAATCTGACCCGCTTCACCCAGCCCGTACTCCTGACCCACCATATGGCTTGTCTGCGGGCGTATCAGGAACTCGCCAATGAACCCATAATGCCGCACGCTGCCGCAGGACACAGCCTCGGCGAGTACTCCGCCCTTGTCGTCGCTAACGCGTTGTCATTCCCAACCGCGCTGAACCTGGTCAAACAACGCGGTGAACTGATGGGTGAATATGGGGAAGGGGAAATGTCGGCGATGCCGGTAGATCTGGAAACCGCGAAGAGCTGGGCTGATCGCTATTTTTGCGGCATCGGCGGCATCAACCTACCGGCGCAAACGGTTGTCGCCGGAGCGGCCCATGATCTGGATGCGCTGGAATCAGATTTCGTCGCAGAGAATCCGCGCAAACGTCCGGTTAGACTAAAAACGGAAGGTGCGTTCCACACTTACTACATGGTAGAAGCAGCCCGCCGATTTCGCGACGCACTGGAATCCGCGGACTTGACCGAACCCGGCATCCGCGTCCTTTCGAACTATGCCGGGCGGTACCACGAACAGGCGCCTCGACTCATCAAGGCACACCTCTTCTTTCAACTATTTCATCCCGTAAACTGGATAGGGTGTATCCGTTCGGCGCTTGCTGACGGCATCAACACGTTTATGGAATTCGGCGGCGGGATCGGCAAAGGTGAGACCCCGGCCGAGAAGCGGCCCAATCTGGAGGGCATGATTAAAAAAGCGACCCGGGGAGAGGAAATTGAAATCGAGTATTTTTCCGCAATAAACGTCGATAGCGTAGAGGCGGCGGCTCGCCTCGGCTGATCCCGCCCCACGAGCCGGGTGGACAGCTTGCAACGGTTGCGAAATGCGGGCTAGCCCGCACCCTGGTGCGCTTCACGCCTGCTCGATCTCGATCAGAGTGCCGAGAAAGTCCTTTGGATGCAGGAACAAGACCGGTTTGCCGTGGGCGCCGATCTTCGGCTCGCCGTTACCCAGAACCCGTGCACCACGTTCCGTCAGGTGCTGTTTCGCGGCCGATATGTCCTCTACTTCATAGCACAGATGATGCACGCCGCCGTCGGGGTTACGCTCGAGGTGCTTCCGGATCGGCGACGTGTCCCCCAGCGGGTATAACAGTTCGATTTTTGTGTTGGGCAGCTCCACGAAAACCGTAGTGACACCGTGTTCAGGCATGTCTTTTGGCTCCGACACCCTGGCGCCCAGGGTTTCCGCATAAGTTGCAGCCGCCGCTGCCAGATCCGGCACTACAATTGCCACGTGATTCAGTTTACCTATCATGGGACCTCCGCATTCATGAACAAATCGATTAGTTTCTCTGCTGCTACCGTTGCTGGTATCTTCAGCCCGACCACATCATTCTCCAGTCTATTGACCCATTGAACCAGACCGGGGCTCTGCCGCATTCTGCCAAGGAGCAGATCGGACACTTCTTCCCACAGCCAGGCCCTGGCCTGTTGACCGCGCCGCATCGACAAGATGTCGCTGTGACGAATGATATCGCGATAACGCTGTACTGTGGACCAGACTTCCTCGATTCCCAGACCTTCCACAGCTGAAACGGTATTGACCACCACGGTCCAGTCGGCAGTGCGCGGTTTGAGAAGCTGCAGCGCGAGCCGGTAGTCGGCCGCGGTGTGCTCGGCCGCAAAGCGCATCTCTCCGTCAGCCTTGTTGATGATTATGATGTCCGCCAGTTCGGTCACTCCCCGCTTTATCCCCTGCAGATCGTCTCCGCTCCCTGGTAGCAGCAACAACATAAACATATCCGTCATCCTCGCAGCCGCAGTTTCAGATTGCCCGATACCCACGGTCTCCACCAGAATGAGATCGAAACCTGCCGCCTCACACAACAGTAGCGCGTCGCGCGTGCGCCGGTTGACTCCGCCCAGGACCCCCCCCGTGGCAGACGGCCGTATGAAGGCATCCTCCCGGCGAGCCAGATCCTGCATCCTCGTCTTGTCACCAAGGATGGCGCCCCCGGTGACGGGTGATGACGGATCGATTGTGAGCACGGCTACACGGCGGCCCTGCTCCAGAACGTGGAGCCCGAATGCTTCGATGAAAGTGGATTTTCCAACGCCCGGTACGCCGGATATGCCAATTCTGAATGAGGACCCGGTATAGGGCATGATCGAGGTCAAAAGGCTCAGCGCCGACTGGCGGTGGTCCGACCGGGAGGATTCCACCAGCGTAATGGCTCGAGCCAGTGCACGGCGATCCCCCTCCCGCAGCTTACGTGAAAGCTGCTCCACATCCTGTGGATTCACCGGCCGCTACTCGAACTGGAGGATCGGTTGATCGACAACCAGGCTGTCTCCTTCCTGGCACAGGATTTTCTCTACCACGACATCTTGAGGAGCTCGCAGTACGTTTTCCATCTTCATGGCCTCCACCACGGCCAGTTCTTCTCCGTCCTTTATCTGATCACCCTCGCGCGCCTTCAGTTGAACCAACAGCCCCGGCATGGGAGACAACAAGAATTTCGACAGGTCCGGAGGAGCCTTAACCAGCATGTGGTGGTTCAGCTCCGCCCCTTTTTTGGTCAGCACCATGACGCTGACCACCACGCCGTCATAGATCATCCTGTATTTGACGCCTTCCGGTTCGATCTGCATGCAGACCTCGTCCCCGTTGATCAACGCTATAAACAATGGGCGCCCGATGCTCCAGTCGGTGGTGACCCGATAGGTCCGGCCCCTGTAGATCACATCGTAGCCGTGCGCCACCGGGATGATCTTAATCGGATGGTAATCGTTGCCCATCACGACGACCCGGTCCAGAGTTTGTTTATCGGACCCCGCCCGAGGTGCCCTCCCGCTGATTCTGTTCGCTCGAAGCCAGTATACATGGTGAATCGTGCCGGCCGAAACGACGAACATCGCGCTGTTGGAATCATCGATCCCGGGGTCGCTGTAGCCCTCGGGGTACTCTTCACTGATGAAGTTAGTGTTCAGATCTCCGTCCTTGAACCTGGGATGGGCCATCAGAGAATTGAGAAAGCCGATGTTGTGCGATATGCCCCTGATGTAATACTGGTTGAGCGCCTGCCTCATGTACTCGATGGCTTCCTTTCGGGTACCGCCATGGGTAATCAGCTTGGCGACCATCGGATCGTAGTACATGGAGACCTCGCCGCCCTCAAAAACTCCTGTATCTACACGAATCCTTGCACTCTGCTGTGGAGGCTGGTATCGGATCAGGCGTCCGGTTGAAGGCAGGAAACCGCGTGCCGGATCTTCAGCGTAGACGCGTGTTTCGACCGCCCACCCGCTGAGGTGAACATCGCGTTGATCCATCGTCAGCACCTCGCCCGCCGCGATACGAATCATGAGTTCGACTAGATCGAGGCCTGTGACCATTTCAGTCACCGGGTGCTCGACCTGCAGACGCGTGTTCATTTCCAGAAAAAAGAAATTCTTGTCGGTGTCCACGATGAATTCGACGGTTCCGGCAGATTGATAGTCCACCGCTTTTGCCAGGCTGACGGCCTGCTCACCCATGGCGCGGCGCGTATCGGGGTCAATGAAAACCGAGGGCGCCTCCTCGATGACCTTCTGATGCCGTCTCTGAATCGAACACTCGCGTTCCCCGAGATAGAGCACTTTACCCTGGCTGTCGGCAATGATCTGGATCTCGATATGCCGCGGCTGTTCGATAAACTTTTCCACGAAGATGCGGTCATCCCCGAAGCTGCTCCGCGCCTCGTTGCTCGCGCGTTCGAATCCATCCAGGCATTCCCTGTCGTCGTAGGCAACACGCATACCCTTGCCGCCGCCACCGGCGCTCGCCTTCAGCATGACGGGATAGCCGATGTCGTTGGCGATGCTGACAGCCTTTCCGGCGTCTTCGATCACACCGGTATAGCCGGGTATGGTATTGACCCCGGCCTTCTTGGCGATCTTCTTCGATTCGATTTTGTCACCCATTGCCTCTATGGCGCGGGTATTGGGTCCAATGAAAACGATGCCCTCGGCTGACAATGCCTCGGAAAACTCCTTGTTCTCGGACAGGAATCCGTATCCGGGATGGACGGCATCGGCGCCGGTTTGCTTACAGGCGGCGAGAATCTTGTCGATTACCAGATAGCTTTCCGACGATGGCGCGGGGCCGATGCCGACCGCCTCGTCCGCCTTTTCGGTATGCAGCGCGTTTTGATCGGCGTCCGAATAAACCGCAACGGTTGCTATGCCCATTTTTTGCGCAGTTCGGAATACCCGGCAGGCTATCTCGCCCCGATTCGCAACCAGAATTTTGTTGAACATGTTTTTTTATCCGGTTCCGAGGCTTATAGAGGGATATTTCCGTGTTTGCGCCAGGGATTTTCCAGCTTCTTGTCTTTCAGCATCGACAGGGAGTGGCAGATACGAAGACGGGTGTCACGCGGCATGATCACGTCGTCTATGAATCCACGCCGTCCCACTATGAACGGGTTGGCGAACTTGCGCCGATACTCCTCGGTACGCGCGGTAATCTTCTCATCGTCACCGATGTCTTTCCTGAAGATGATCTCTACCGCGCCTTTGGGGCCCATTACCGCTATCTCCGCAGAGGGCCAGGCGAAATTCACGTCGCCCCGGAGATGCTTGGAGCTCATCACGTCGTAAGCACCGCCGTAAGCCTTGCGCGTGATTACCGTGACCTTGGGAACGGTGGCTTCGGCGAAGGCGTAAAGCAGTTTTGCGCCGTGCTTGATGATGCCCCCATACTCCTGTGCCGTACCGGGCATAAAGCCGGGCACATCGACAAACGTCAGCACGGGAATATTGAACGCATCACAGAACCTGACAAATCGGCCCGCTTTGATCGAGGAATTGATATCCAGGCACCCTGCCAGCACCATCGGCTGATTCGCGACCACGCCGACCGTAGACCCTTCCATCCTGACGAAACCCACCACGATGTTTCTTGCGTAATCCGGCTGCAGTTCGAAAAAGCTGTTCTCGTCAGCGACTTTGGTAATCAGTTCTTTCATGTCATAAGGCATGTTGGGATCGGTCGGCACCAGGGAATCGAGCGAAGGCTCTACACGATCCATTGGATCGCTGGTGGGCCAGACCGGGGGGGGCTCATTGTTGTTTGCCGGCAGATAGTCGAAGAACTGGCGAAGTGACAGAAGCGCCTCAATGTCGTTGGCCAGCGCAAGGTCCGAAACGCCGGATTTGGTCGAATGCGTGATGCCGCCACCGAGTTCCTCGGCGGTGACCTCTTCATGGGTAACCGTCTTGACCACATCCGGGCCGGTTACGAACATGTAAGAACTGTCAAGAACCATGAAGATAAAATCCGTCATTGCCGGCGAATACACTGCGCCTCCGGCACACGGCCCCATGATCATGGAGATCTGGGGGATCACACCTGATGCGAGTACGTTCCTCTGGAATACGTCCGCGTAGCCACCAAGCGATGCGACGCCTTCCTGGATTCGCGCCCCGCCTGAATCGTTCAACCCGAT
>CAMYOI010000097.1 GCA_947259955.1 uncultured Gammaproteobacteria bacterium | reverse complement strand
CGATGACAAACCGTCCTTTTGATCAATCTATCCAAATCGGTGTATTGGTGAAATAGATCAAGGGCATAGAAAACAACCACGGCCGGTCTGGTGCAATATGCGGGTTAATCCGTAACATGCGCGTTAAGCCGCCTTTTGAGAAATGCGAGCCAGGCCTATCAGAGTAATCAGTCTGCCACCACGAAATTGGGAAAGGGCGCCGGGTTTACTAATCGAAGCCCCTCCCGGCCACAACATACCAGCCTTGTACGAAGTCGCACTCGTGGTCGATCAACCATTTTAACTGCGCTTGCGTTTCCACACCCTCCGCCACAACGGAAAGGCCTAGTTCATGACCGATACGGATGGTGGCACGGATAATATGTTCTTCAACCGTGCGCTTGCCGATGCCTTGAATGAGCGACTTATCCAGCTTGAGCAGGTCGAGAGGGAGTTGCTGCAGCATGGAAAACGAGGTGTATCCGGTTCCGAAGTCATCCAGGGCAATGCGTAATCCGAGCTCCTTGATCGAACGTAAGGTGCGATTGATCTGATCCGGATCCGACACCGCCACGGTTTCCGTGACCTCGACGATGAGATGCCCGGGATTCGCGCCGCTGGCGTACAGGTGGCTCGCAATCTCATCGACAATTGAACTATCGAGCAAAGACAGGCGCGATAGATTGAAGGCCGTGGTCTGAATATCGGAGTCATGCTGTTCCCGCGATGCAAGATGAAGCGTAATGCTGTCCAGTTTGCGTATCAAACCGGTGGACTCGGCGATCGGTACGAAATGGTCCGGCGCCACGATTTCACCATCCTGCCTCCAACGCAGGAGTCCTTCACGAAAACCAAGCGAACGGTCCCTGACATGGTGGGCATGTTCGAAATCCAGATAGAAATCTCTCTGGGAAATCGCCTGGCGAAGCTTGGATTCCTGAATGAAGAGCCTCTCGGAATATTCGTTGATGCTGTCGGTGTAAAACTGAAAATCAATATGGTGGCGCTTGGCATGGTACATCGCAATGTCGGCGTTGGTGACCAGTTCGTCCGCCGTCAGACCCCCTTTTGGATAAACCGCCACGCCTATGCTCAGATCCACCGGGAGCTCCAGTTTGTTGACATAGGCGGGCGTGCGCATGGCCTGGCGAATACTTGATGCCAGCGCCCGTATGTCTACATCGATACTGGCATCGATGACCGCACCGAACTCGTCTCCTCCGATCCGCCCCAGGTAGATATTATCGGGCACGATCTGCCGCAATCGCGCGCCAATCTCCGCGAGCAGCAGGTCTCCGGTCTGATGACCAAATGTATCGTTGATGACCTTGAATCGGTTGAGATCCAGGTACATGAAAGCGGGATTCTGATGCTTTACGATATGTTCGAGCACCTCACTCAGGTGCTCGAAAACGGCAAGGCGATTCGGCAGCCCGGTCGTCGAGTCCGTATAGGCCAGATCGCGGATGCGTGTTTCGAGTTTGTGCCGCTCCGACAGATCGATTATTTGAGCGATCAAGCGGACTACTTCGCCATGTCGGTTCCGGACTGCCGCCAGTTTCAGTAATCCATATATTGTGCGGCCGCTCTTGTGAATGTACCTTTTCTCCACGGACAGCGATGGCGCGACCGATCTTTCGAGAGATTCACGCAAGTTTCTGTTGGCGTCGACATCGTCGGGGTGGGTTATAACGACCTTGTCGGAAATGATTTCGTCACGCGAATAGCCGAGCAGTTCGCACAATGCGGTATTGACATGTAGGAGTTGTCCGTCGGACGCGGAAATCGCCATGGCAACAGGCGCGTTGCTGAACATGTCTTGGTAAATCTGTAGATTATCCACGCTGCCCAGACTATCCTCATGCGTGCGGGAAGCCGGCCAATCGGCGGGAGAATTCAGCATGTCAAATCCGGCATTGGATATCAGATGCAATTGATCATATAGTAAACGTCACGTCGGCGTCCACCAGTGCCCAGAGGTCATCGTATGATGAACAGAGCAAACGCCAAACATTCGCTGTCGGTTTAATGCCGGCTGCTGCCATTAGTTTTCAGGCATCAATTCCGAACATCCGGTGACCGGGCGGTATGGGAATCTGCGGGCAACCGTACTCGATTGCGGATACGATAGCCCGGGCAGTGAGATTCACCGTGGAGAAAGGCCGCTGCCTGTGCCGCAGGGGCACCCCGCGCTGTTACCAATCCGAAAGACGCAGCCTCGACACGATGATGTTTCCAGCAATGAATCGTGAAGATATACGTTTGCCTGATCAGTCTTGAAGCGATGTTGTCTGCGCAGCGGCTGTCACTTGCCGACGCCCCGGACTACTTGGCAGACAATGGATTCAGCGGAATCGAGCTCCTTGACAGGCAGCTGTCCGTCGTCGACGACGATGCCCTCCTCGCTCTTGGTCGACGCTGTACAGCACGTCAATGCGGAGTTATCGTTGACGCGGGCTGCGACCTGACCCTTTCGGACCCGGCTGCGATCGAGACCGAACTTGATCATTTGAGAAAAGTAATCGACCAGGCCGCCCTGCTGGGCTGCTCTGTTGTCAGGGTTGCCCTGGGTGGCTCCCGCTTCAGTATTCAAAAACTGATTCGCCGTGCCCGTACACCGGATCCCGGGAGGGCTGACGAGGCGCGCAGTATCATGTCTTCCGCCCGCGTACGTCAGTTCGGTTATCTTTACCGCTCTCACACATCGAACTTTATCGGCTTCGACGAAAGCAGGTTCGACAACACGATCCAGGCACTGGACAGGATTCTTCCCTATGCCAATGGACGGGGAATCTCCCTGGCCATTGAAAACCACTGGGGCATAAGCTCACGGCCCGAATGGATCCTGCGCATCGTGGCGGGTGTTTCGGAACCGAATATCGGCACCTGCCCGGATTTCGGTAACTTTCCCTCGCTGACCGACCGTTATCAAGGATTGGCGATGCTCGCCCCGCTGGCATTGCACGTCCAAGCCAAATGCTGGAGTTTTGGAAAAGGCGGAGAGGAGCGCACAATCGACTTCGGACGGTGTCTGGAAATACTCGGGAAGTCAGGCTACGATCGGACCGTCGCCGTTGAATACGAGGGCGGCGGTGACGAAATGGAAGCCTGTATCAAAGCCAGAGAACTGATTCTCGGGAACCTGTGAGTGCACTATAATCCGGACACTGAATTAACTTGTATTGATTACCAGGCGGCTTTGGATGCGTGATCCGGCATTGCACATGCCCCGCGCCTCTGGCGAACGGAATTTGCTCGGGATCCTGATTGAATTTCTGGAATAAAACGACCTTTGTTGCGGGGACTTCGACATAGATGAAAATGACCACCGAACAATTCCGGGCCTGGGAACACAAGAACATCACGCTGGTGGGGATGTCCGGCGTGGGCAAGACACACCTGTCGAACATGCTGCGCAAGTTCGACTGGTTCCACTACTCCGGAGACTACCGGATCGGAACCCGCTATTTGAGTGAGCCAATCCTCGATATTGTAAAAAAACAAGCGATGGAAATTCCACTTCTGAGAGAACTGCTGCGCTCAGACTACATCGCCATCCAAAACCGCATTTCAATCGACAACCTTGGCCCAGTTTTGGGTTTCGTCGGAAAACTAGGAAATCCCGAGCACGGCGGCGTTCCCCTTCGGGAATTCCGGCATCGACAGGAACTCTATCGCATAGCAGAGATCGATGCTATGCGGGACGTTCCCGATTTCATCCACAAAGCCCGCTATGTGTATGGCTACAACCACTTCATCAACGATGTCGGAGGCAGCCTTTGCGAACTGGAAGACCCCGAAGTGATCGACATTCTGGTCAAACACACGCTGATCTTGTACATCGAGGTCAGCAAGGCCGGTGAAGCTGAGTTGCTCAGGCGTGCCGAGGAGGACCCCAAGCCTTTGTACTACAGACCCAAGTTCCTGGCGCATCATCTGGCCATGTATCTGGAACAGAACGATCTGCCATACGCCGCATTGATCGATCCCGACGAGTTCACGCGATGGATTTTTCCTCACCTTTTTAATTCTCGGATCCCGCGTTACGAGACGATAGCCGAGCCCCATGGCTACACCGTCACAGCGGCGGAAATCGCTGCTCTGCGCGATGACAAGGATTTCATCCACCTCCTGGAAACCGCCATTGAACGCAACGAACCCCCGGAAGTGGCGGCCGCCGGCTGACATCATGCCGTTAGTCGCACACAACGACCTGCCCACATTTCAGCGCCTGCGAAGCGAGGGGCAGCCCGTGCTGGAATACGGTCGCGCAAAAAAACAGGATATACGCGAACTGCACATAGGCCTGTTGAACATGATGCCCGATACCGCACTCGCCGCGACTGAACGCCAGTTTCTTACACTGATCGGACAGAGCAATCAAATCGCCCAGTTCTACATCCATCCGTTCTCCATAGACGAACTCAAACGCGCCGAAACTGCGCAGAAACATGTCGATCAGTATTACGAGCCTTTCGACAAACTGCGTGAGGACGGTTTGGACGGGCTGATTATCACCGGCGCCAATGTGACCCGGCCCAATCTGGCCGAAGAGCCTTTCTGGGATCCCCTGATCGAGATCATTGACTGGGCGGTGGAAAACGTAACCTCGATACTCTGCTCCTGCCTTGCGACCCATGCGGTACTCCAGTTCAGGCACGACCAGCAGCGCATAGGACTGAAGGACAAGCGATGGGGAGTATATTCACACCGGATCGTAGAGCGTGCGCATCCCGTCGTACAGGGCATCAATACTAAATTCGACGTGCCCCATTCCCGTTTCAACGAGATCTCCCGTGAGCAGTTCGAATCAGTCGGTTGCCACGTCCTGGCGGAAAGCGACGAAGCAAACGTTCACATGTGCATAAGCGAGGACATGTTCAAGTTCATCTTTTTCCAGGGACACCCCGAATATGACAGCATCAGCCTGCTCAAAGAATACAAGCGGGAAGTCATGTTGTATGCGAATAAGCTTCGCCATGACTACCCGCCGTTCCCGGAGCATTACTTCCGTCCGCTGGAAAAGGCCATCTTGGATGAATACTGCGACAGCCTGGACGATGCCCTGAATCATGGCAATCCGATACCGGAATTTCCGGAGCACCTGATTACACAGAGCCTGCACAATACGTGGCACGATACGGGCGTTGCGGTGGTGGGAAATTGGCTCGGTATGATCTATCAGGTGACCCATAAGGACAGACGAATCCCCTATATGGACAATATCGACCCGACTGACCCCCTGGGCCTGAAAACTCGATAGACGGCCAAAAGCAACAAAGCCTGCCCTGAACCCGTATTTAAGACAGGCCCGTTCTGAACCTTAGCAGGCGGCCGAAAAGGAACGAGAACAGGGACGCCGCGACCAATGCCGCAAGCCACAACGAATAACCGGGTGGGTGGTAGCTGCGATCTGCAGGGAACCACTTTTCGAATATCGCAAAGTAGGAGGAAGAACCATCCTGACGCCCAATCGCGAGATAGTCATCGACGGCGGCAAGTGCCAGTGACAGCGAGGTGTCTGCGGCTACGACCCTTATTTCGTATGGAGCAAACGCGTAAGGTAATTTTTCTATGTCGAAAGCTTCTGCACCATTCAGTGAAAATGCACGATCCAAAACCGCGGCGTCTATTTCTCTTTTCGTGACGGAGCGTGCCGCGTCGGAGGCCGACGCGTAGGAAATCAGCTCGGCATCTAGACTAAATGCACGCAAAAGGTCCTGCGCCGCACGCAGTTGCAGGTCACCGGCTACCCCTATTCGCTTTCTATCGAGATCGACAGGGGAATCGAACGATGAACCACCGGCCTTATAGAGTTCGGCCCAGCCGTTGAATACGGGGTGTTTGTTGAACAGGTATCTGTCCCTGTAAGGATCGGTGTGCGGAACATTGAGAACGAGGTCGACCGCTTTTCTCTCGAGCATGGACAGCACCTCCGGTCCTCGCTCCTCCTTGAAGGTCAGTTGCCACCCATTTTCATAAGCAACCTGCTTCAGCACATCCTCGGCAAATCCGCCCAACGGCATTCCTCCACCCTGATACAAACCCACGCGCAGCGATTGCTCCGCATACGAAGAGGCGGAGATCCACAACAAGAGCACTACGGATAACAAGATGCGAAACGCCGCCATACCGTGCCCGTACAGGGACACAGCGGGCCGATGCGAACGGACCGATCTTACCTGCAAGCGCCGGCTGCCCCGCCACTGGAGGCGCGTTAAGAAATTAATCCGACACCCCGGAGAAACAACCTGATTCCAGGGCTTCCGATGTCCGCTTGTCGGCATGAGCAATGGTCCAGGAGCGATCTATGAGTATACCATCTCGCTTAGGCTAGTGATTTGTTTGCGCCGGAAGCAGTTTATTGAATGGTCGTTCACCATGCCTACCGCCTGCATGAATGCATAGCAGATAGTGGGGCCGACGAATTTGAAACCCCGTTTTTTAAGCGCTTTGCTCATCGCTTCCGAGACCGGTGTTGATACGGGCACGTCCTTCAGCGACACCCAAGTATTCACGCTAGGTTTTCCATCAACGAACTGCCACAGAAACGCACTGAACCTGACCTGCTCCGCCCTGAGGTCCAGATAGGCTTGCGCGTTGGCGATTGCCGCGTTGATCTTGAGTCTGTTGCGCACAATCCCCGGGTCGCTCATCAGTGAATCGATTTTACGTGGCCCATAGCGGGCGATCTTCTCAGGATCGAATCGATCGAACGCCCGCCTGTAGCCTGATCGTTTATTCAGGATGGTTACCCAGCTCAGCCCCGCCTGCGCGCCTTCCAGGACCAGAATCTCGAAAAGTTTGCGGTCGTTGTATACCGGGACACCCCATTCCCTGTCATGATAACGGATGTAAACAGCCTGTTCGCCAACCCATTCGCATCTTTTCAACATCCGGCCTCCTTGTTCACGGCGTTATCGCGCGACTGCAGATTTGCCACGGCGAGTGAAGCACGCACACTTCGCTCCGTTAGTGTTATTATTTCAGTTTTGTAATGGTGGCGGAAGCGCCCGCGAACATTTTGATTGCGGTCTCACTGTCCCCGCTATTCTAAATTCACCCTGAAAGAGCACAGGCATTTTGACATGGCAGAGGCTGCAGACATCGAAATAGAAGTTGACCCGAATGACCTCTTCAAGGAAGAGGTGTTCACAGACCGCAGAGCGGGAACCATACGCAGGCTGACACCGGTCACCGGCAACGGCGATGTCGACGAAAGCAGACCGGTGAGCTATGTCGGGCAGGCACAGATGCTCACTCCAATGGGTTCCGTACCTCTCGCGTTCGAGATCGACGCCACATCCCTCGATGAGGCGGCCCGTAAATTTGCGGATGCGGCCAAGGCGGCAATTGCCGAGACCCAGAGAGAAATCGAGGAGTTGCGTCGGGAGGCGGCGTCATCGATCGTCGTACCACAGGGTCCCAATTCGGGGATGGGCGGCGCGGGAATCCCAGGCGGCGGCAAGATCAAACTTCCCTAGCCCGCATTTCTCAGCAGGCGGCCGTGGAATGCTATATAAGCGTTGCAAACGTCGCAGTCTATGGTTCGGACAAAAAAAACAATGCGTCTTGGAAACGCCTATCCTGGTGGGAAATTCGGGCTAGGAGCCTTTTAGTAAACGGTCGCTTGCACATTTTTACGCCAACAAATACCGCCACGCAAAAAACACAAGCATACCGAGTACTATGGTGATAAGCAGGTTGCCTGTTCGCCAGGCAGCCAACACCGCCACTACTCCGGCAACAAGATGGGCATTTGTGTAACTCAGGCTCAACGTGCCGCCCGGGGATAGCATTTCGGGCACGCTGATCGCCGTAAGCACAGCCACCGGCACGAACTTGAGAGCGTTGAATACCGGAGCGGGCAGATCAAACCTGCCCACGAGCGCCAGAACGGGGTAGCGAACTACTGCGGTTACGGCCATCATTCCCAGGATCAAAATTAACTCATTCATTTTTCACGCCGCCTTGCCTTCCGCTTCACCTTTTTTACGCGACCACCACTCGGCCGCCACCCCGGCGGCGACGCCGCACAGAGCAGATATCATCAACCCCATCTGATTGGGCACCGCCGTCGTCACCATAGCGGTGGCGCCTGACACCAGTGCGCAGCACAGCATCGGCCGACTTACAATAAATGGCACGACGATCCCGATGAACGTGACCACCATGGCATAGTCCAGCCCCAGTCCGGAAAGCCCGCGGAGCTTGTGGCCGGTTACGATCCCGATCAGCGTAGACAACTGCCAGTTACCGTACATAAACACTGCCGAGCCCAAATAGTACCAGTGCCGGTATGGAGACTCGTCGCGTTCCGTATATCGCCGAACGGCCACGGCATATGTTTCGTCTGTCAACCAGAAACCCAACGGGGCAAGCCAGCGCTGGGGCAGATGTGTCATAAAGATACCGAGCGACGCCGCATAGAGTGCGTGTCGGAGGTTGACGGCAAAGGTGGTAAGTATGATGAAGCCGGTCGCTACGCCCTGGGCAAACAGGCCGATGGCGATGAATTGGGCTGAACCGGCGAATACCAGAGCCGACATCCCGATTGTGCCCCAGGCGGAAAATCCGCTGGTCACCGCCACCGCCCCAAAAATGATGCCGAATGGAATCGCGCCCACAATCAGTGGAAACGTATCCTTGACTCCCCGCAAAAATTCTGACTTGCGTGAGTTTACCCCGACGTCCATGGCGGTCAGGTGCACCTGCGCGCCGCCCGAATGATGGCGTCGAGGCTCTGATCCACATCATCCTCGGTAGTTGCCCAGTTGCTGACGCTGATACGCATCGCCGTACGCTCCTGCCAAACCGTTCCGCCGGCCCAGCAGGTTCCTTCGCACTGGATCGCCTCTATCACACGGTTGGTTCTGTCCGGGTCTCCGAATGAAACCAGGACCTGGTTGAGTACGACATCGTTCAATATCTCGTATCCCGCGCGTTCCAGCCCCCGGGCAAACCGTCGAGCATGGTCACAGCACCGTTCGACCAGATCCGCGACCCCGCTTCGGCCCAGTGATCGCAGCGCGGCCCAGATCTCGACACCTCGAGGGCGGCGCGATAATTCGGGAGTATAGTGTGAGGGATCGCGTTCTTCACTTGGCGGCAGATAGGCCGCGTTGATCGCCATCGCTCGGCGCAATGATTCCTGGTCGCGCACGAATGATACCCCGCAGTCGTAGGGCACGTTGAGCCACTTGTGGCCGTCTGTTGCCCACGAGTCCGCAAGTTCCACTCCACTAACGAGGTGCCTTAGCCGCGGAGAAGCGGCCGCCCACAGGCCGAACGCACCGTCGACGTGGACCCAAACCCCCCGCCGTTTAAGCCTATCGCAGATTTCACCGATTGGGTCGATTGCGCCGGTGTTTACGTTGCCGGCCTGGACGCAAATAACGGCTGGCGCTGACACGTTCGGCAGGCTCTCGGGCTTGATTCGCCCCTGGCCATCCGTGGCCACCCGGGTCACGCGGTTGCGGCCCAGGCCGAGCAGCCCAAGTGACTTGGTGACCGCGGGATGGACTTCGTCACTCACGACGACGTTGATCGACGGGGCCCCGAACAGACCATCCGACTCGGTATCCCACCCGGCCTCAGCCAATACCGAACAGCGTGCCGCGGCGAGGGCGGAAAAACTCGCCATTGTAGCTCCGGTCACGAACCCGCCGCCGCAGTCCGCAGGCAACCCCAGCAAATCCAGCAGCCAGCCCAGCGTCACCTGCTCCAGCCTGGCCGTAAAGGGAGTGACGTCGTGGAGTCCCGTTGCCTGGTCCCAGGCCGCTGCCACCCAGTTCGCCGCCAGCGCCGCGGGCAGCGTGCCGCCGATGACGAATCCAAAGAAACGCGGACCGGCCATCGCCATGGATGCCGGTGAACCTATATCGTCGAGCAAAGTTAGAATCTCGTGAGCGGAACAAGGGCCTTCGGGCATGGGCTCATCCAGCACGCTGATCCTGGCCACGTGGTCCGGATCGGGCGCCACCTTTCGCTGGGGCAGCGCCTCGTAGTAACGAATCGCACGCTCTGCTGCTTCTAACAACAGCTTTCTTTGATCGAACATCGGCAGTGGCTCATAGTCTCAGTTAATGTGTACACGGGGGGCGAATGTGGCCGTGGAAAGCGGCGCGCATCTGTGATACATCTACCCAAGTAACGGTATCTACTTGCAAATGCAGGCTAACATGATTGACGGCAATAGTAACGGAAGGGCTGCTGCGGCAAAAGCGGCTATGCTGAGCAAATTGAGAACCAGCACAACCGGTCTGGATGTCGAATACACGGTGGCGAGCGGGCAAAAAACCAGGC
>CAMYOI010000096.1 GCA_947259955.1 uncultured Gammaproteobacteria bacterium | reverse complement strand
ATGCGATGGCGGCGAGTCTTACAGGGTATTCCGTTACTGAAGTACTGCGGGTAGAACGCGGATTTTGGTGGTGCCGTGCGATCAGAGACCGGGACCAGCTACCGGTGATCATCAAGGCGCCCGCACAACAGAGCAATTCCGACAAAGAAATTCTAATCCTGCGCAAGGAGTTTGAGTTCGCGCGGCGGGCGGAATCGAAAGGAGTCGTCAAAACCTATGCCCTTGAAGTCACCGACTCCGACGTTGCGCTCGTCATGGAGGATTTCGGGGCAATTCAGCTGGATACATACCTCCACTCGTCCGAGATGGACCTGGTCACCTTTCTCAAGGCCTCGGTGCAGCTGGCTAAAGCGTTAGGGCATGTCCATCGACAAGGCTTGATCCATAACGATGTTCAGCCGATGAACATTTTTATCCACCCCAAATCGGTGGAGACGAAACTCACCAACTTCGGATTGTCGTTTCAACTGACGACCGAACGGGGCATACCCACCAATCCGGATCGCCTCGAGGGCGCGATCGCCTACATGTCACCGGAACGCACCGGCCGCATGAACCGGGCAATTGACTACCGGACTGATATGTATTCGCTTGGGATAGTGTTCTATGAAATGTTGACCGGCACCTTGCCGTTCCATTCGGAAGACAGTACGGAACTCGTTCATCTTCAAATCGCCAAGACGCCGCTTCCTCCGCATCAGGTCAACGATCGCATACCGCTGTCGGTCTCCCGTATTGTCATGAAGCTTATCGAGAAAGCTGCCGACCGGAGGTACAACAGCGCCTTTGGCCTTGCAGCTGACCTCGAAACCTGTTTGTCACAGTTGGCCAAAGGCAGTTCGATCAGTGATTTTCCGATCGGATGCAAAGACTATTCGGAAAAGTTTCACGTCTCCCAGGAGCTTTACGGTCGCGAGGAAGAGATCCAAACGCTGTTGGATAATTACCATGACGCCATCAAGGGAAACAAGCAGCTGATGCTCGTCGCAGGCCAGCCGGGCATAGGAAAGTCAATGCTGGTCCATGAGGTCCATAAGCTGCTCGCCTCCGACAACAGTTACTTCATTTCCGGCAAGTTCGATCAGTTCAAACGTGACATTCCGTACCATGCGTTGATTCAGGCCTTTCAGACCCTCGTGCGGCATCTGCTGGCCGAATCGGAGGAAAAAGTCGAGTCATGGAAGGAAAATCTGCTGTTTGAACTCGGTGATAATGCGCAGGTCATTATCGACGTGATCCCGGAGATCGAGCTGATCGTCGGTAAACAACCTCCCGTGATCGATCTGGGCCCGATCGAGAGGCAGAACAGATTTCATTTCTTATTTCGGCGATTCGTGAAAGTTTGTGCCCAGCCGGAGCACCCGCTGGTGGTCTTTACCGATGATCTGCAATGGGCGGACTCCGCAACGCTCAAGCTGATTGAGTTGGTACTCTCAGACCCACACATACACTGCCTGTTCTGGATCGGGTCCTACCGCGACAGCGGAGTTAACGAAACCCATCCGCTGACGCGGACATACCAGACGTTAGAGGGCAGCCGTTGCAAATGCAGCACGATGGCGCTTGCCGGACTGGAAAAAAAGCACGTGCTGGCGCTAACCGCGGCGACTCTGCACGCCGACCACGGCCTGGCGGATGCTTTGGCGGAACTGGTCCACAAGAAAACGGCCGGTAATCCTTTCTTTGTCAGCGAGTTCCTCAAGGCGCTTCATCAAAAAGGACTAATTACATTCGACAATAGCTCGGAAAAATGGAAATGGAATGTCGAGGATATCGTTGGGGAATCGATCACTGACAACGTGGTAGAACTCATGACGGAAAGGCTTAGCGCACTTTCCCCGGAAGCCAAAGAAATTCTCCAGATAGCAAGCTGCGTGGGAAACGCATTTGATCTCGATATCCTGACGCAGGTAACCGGCAAGAGCCAACTAGCTACCGTGCGGTTGTTGAACTCGGCGCTGCGCGAAGAGCTGGTCATCCCGGATGCGGAAACATACGAGAATATCAGGATCATCGATTTTCTGTATGAAAAATCATCTGGTGAGCAGTATCATTTCCATTTTCGGTTCTCTCACGACCGGATCCAGCAGGCCGCTCATGCCGCGATGGACCGCGAGCAGCGTAACCACGTTCATCTCATGGTCGGAAGGCATTTGCTGGAAAACAGCACTCCGGAAGAGCGGCCCGCCCGGATTTTCGACATCGTGAATCATCTCAATTCGGCGGCGGAGCTTATCGAGGACGAAGCGCAAAGGCTGGAACTTGCCAGACTCAATGGCGAAGCCGGTGTCAGAGCCAAATCCTCAACTGCGTATCAGGCGGCCCTGAGATACTTTCATCTCGCGCGAGAGCTGTTGACCGATCATTGCTGGGAAGATCACGAAGAGTTCACCTACCGGCTTTACTTCGATATCGCCGAGACGGAGTATCTCAACAAAAACCCGGAGCAGGCGCATGCGTACTGCGAGACGCTCGAATCCCACAATCTATCCAAGGTGCAACACGCAAAGGTAGCCATCGTGCGCATGCAGGCTTTCAACGCGCAGGACAAGTTACAGGAAGGCCTGGAAGTTGCAGTTCAGGCGTTGAGGCGCTTGCAGGTCAATCTTCCCGATAGGCCAAATCAGCTCCATGTCATTTTGGAGCTTGCGCGAACAAAGCTGCAGATCGGATCCAGGTCCATCGAAGAATTGCTGAATTTGCCGACGATGGAAAACCCACAGGTTCTCGAAGCGATGCGCATAATATCCATTGCTGCGGCGCCTGCATATCAGGCGCGCCCAAATCTGTTTCCATTTCTGGTATTCACGATGGTGCGGTTGTCGGTGAAATACGGCAATTCGCCGATCGCACCTTATGCATATAGTCTGTACGGCATCGCAATGACCGGTGTTTTGGGCAATATCGAAGCCGGTTACAATTACGGCAAGTTGGCATTGGATTTGATCGAGCGGTTCGACGCAAAGGATCTGCAGCCAAAGTGCAACGGATTGTTCAATTTTTTTCTGCGGCATTGGAAGGAGCCGGTTGGCGACACGTTGAAACCAATGCTTGAGCTTGCCCACGTTGCTCAAGAGACGGGTGACATCGAATATCAAGCCTATCAGTACTATTTCTATTGTCAGGCCAAACTCGTACTCGGTGAAAACCTGGAGCCCTTGCTGGAGGAAGTCAGGCAGTACCATAAGGCCGTAATTGAGCTGAGGCAGATCAATCAGGCGCACGTTTTCGCGGTGCTGCACCAAACGATACTCAACCTGAGAACGCCTTCCGATTCCCCGGCGGAATTGAAAGGTGAAATCTACGATGAAACGGAAATGCTGCCCTACTACAAGGACATTCAGCTCGTTTCACCGATCTTCTTTACCCACCTGTACAAGGCCATACTGAGCTATCTATTCGGAGATTTTGTCGGAGCCCGCGTTGAAATGGATGTTGCGAGAAAGTACGAGGAAGCGGCGATGGCAATGACCATCATTCCTGTAATGATTTTTTATGACTCGCTCATCTGCCTTGCACTGTGTTCGGTCGAAAAGGCTGGACTGCGTCCGGGCCACTTGAAGCGGGTGTGGGAGAATCAGCGCAAAATGAAGCGGTGGACTAAATTCTGCCCGGTCAATCAGCGCCACAGGTACGATTTGGTTGCAGCGGAGATAGCACGGGTGACAAGGCGCCACGCAAAGGCGATTCGGCTCTACGAACGGGCAGCTCTCGAGGCTGAGCAGCGCAATTTCAGTCAAGATGCAGCGCTTGCTTATGAGTTGGCGTTTCGGCATTTTCAGGGCATAGGAAGCAACGAGACGGCGCGTGTTTACTTCGAAAAAGCGTTGGAACGCTATGAGGAATGGGGGTCGCATGCCAAGGTCGCACAATTGAGAAAGGTTGAAGCCGGGATCGGGATTAGAAGCAGCGAACCCAGCCACTCAGGGGCAGTTCGATCTGATAAAGACTCGGCCACGCTGCTGGATCTCAAAACGGTAGTCAAGGCTTCCCAGGCAATATCCCGCGAGATTTTCCTCGACAAATCGCTGGTCAAGTTGATGCGGATTGTGATCGAGAACGCAGGTGCGCAGTCGGGGATGCTGCTTTCTGACAAGGAAGGACAACTCGTTGTCGAAGCGGAAGCGCGAATAGACGATGATGAGCCGGCGATTCTGCAGGCTGTTCCTGCATTTGGCGAGGCGGAAGAAGCGCTCGTGCCCGAGCCCATAGTAAAGTATGTCCAGAGGACCAGGACGACCGTTGTGCTGGACAACGCCGCTGATGACGAGACCTTCGGCAATATCGACTACGTCGAGCAGCGGCGACCCAAGTCCGTGCTGTGCACCCCTGTCGTCCATCGGGAAAAGATAGTTTGTATTCTCTACCTCGAAAACAACCTGACCGAAGGGGCTTTTACGCGCGATCGCCTGGCCGTACTCAGGCACTTGTCCTCTCAGATTGCGATATCGATAGAAAATGCACGGCTCGCCGCATCGTACAAGCGTTTCGTGCCTCAAGAATTCCTGAATTTGCTGGAAAAGAGAAATATAGTCGAAGTGAAGCTGGGTGATCAGGTGGAGAAACGAATGACGGTTTTATTCGCGGATATCCGGGGATTTACCTCGATCTCGGAGACATTGACGCCGGGAGAGAACTTCAGCTTCATAAACCAATACCTGGGCATAATGGGCCCCGTGATCCACGAGCACGGAGGATTCATCGACAAGTATATCGGCGACGCGATCATGGCATTGTTCGAGCACGCTGAGGATGCGGCGAGGGCGGCAATCAACATGTTGGAAAAATTGGAGGAGTTCAATCGAATTCGCGCCGACAGCGACGAGCCGCCACTACGAATAGGGATTGGCCTCAATTCGGGCAAGCTGATGCTCGGCACCGTGGGTGAAAAAGACCGCATGGATGGAACAGTGATAAGCGATGCCGTCAATCTGGCCGCGCGGCTGGAGGGACTGACGAAACACTACGGTGTGCATGTTATTATTAGCGGTGACACCTTTGACAACCTTCCTACTTCGTACGAAAAACTCAGCAGAAAGCTCGACGTGTTACGGGTTGCGGGAAAACAGAACCCAGTAGATATATACGAGATTTACGACCGGGGAGCGAATGACGACGGGAACCTCAAATTACACGCGGCCCGGTGTCTGAATGAAGCACTGGCGTTCCGATACGAGCGGCGATGGAAAGAAGCCATAGACGTGTTAGGCCAGGGATTGTCCGTCTGCCCTGCTGATCAGGCGTTATCCTATCAGATCACCGTTTGCAAGCGGTTGATGGACAATCCACCGCCGCCGGATTGGGACGGAAGCGTTTCCGTCGACAAGTAGACCTGGAGGAATGAGACAATGAGTAAGAAAGTGATCGTATTGGGAGGCGGAGTGGGTGGTATGAGTGCCGCTCAGGAGTTGGTGGAACGCGGTTTCGACGTGGCCGTGTACGAGCTGCGTTCCATTCCCAGTGGCAAGGCTCGAAGCATACCATTTCCCGGTTCCGGCAAGGACGGAAGGAAAGATCTACCCGGTGAGCACGGATTTCGTTTCTTTCCAAGATTCTACGAGCATTTGCCCGACACCATGAAGCGCATCCCGTTTAAAAATAATCCACGGGGCGTATACGATAATCTCGTTCAAGGGACTCGAATAGAGTTCGCGCGTTTCAATCAACCGCCGGTCGATCTGGTTTCCCGCTTTCCAAGAAACATCACGGATCTGAAGGCAATCCTTCATGATATTTTTGACGTGAATCTAGGATTTCACCCCGGCGAAGTGGAGCACTTTGGGAAGTGCTTGTACAAAATGATGACGAGCTGCAAAAAGCGCAGGATTGCTGAATACGAGAAAGAGTCGTGGTGGGATTTCATTGATGCCGGCAACAAATCCGAAGCCTACCAGAAGTATCTGGCGGAAGGCCTGTCGCGTTCCCTGGTCGCGGCAAAGGCCAAGATCGCAAACGCCATGACCGTCGGTGACGTACAGACAGCATTGTTTCTCAACATCGTTACTCCCGGCAGCAGCGCTGACCGCGTTCTGAATGGACCAACAGACTGGGCATGGTCCTATCCCTGGCTGGACTACCTCCGGGAGAGCGGCGTTGACTATATGCTCGACGCCAGTGTGAAGTCGATCAATTTCAAAGACGGCATTGTTCAGAGCGTGACCGTAGAAAAGGACGGATCTACCTTTAACGCATCGGGGGACTACTACGTTTCGGGATTCCCGGTAGAGATTATGGCGGCCTATATTACCGATGAGATGCTGCATGCCGATCCGGCGCTGGAGAATATCAAAAAACTTGCGCCGGACGTTGCGTGGATGAACGGCATGCAGTTCTATCTAACTGAAAATGTTGTTGTCACGCATGGTCATTCCCTCTATGTCGACTCACCCTGGGCCTTGACCTCGATTTCACAGAAACAGTTCTGGCCGAACATCGATATGAGCGACTACGGCGATGGAAAGGTTATGGACAGCTTGTCAGTCGATATCTCCGATTGGGGAACGCCGGGCACCTTCGTGCAGAAACTGGCGAAGGATTGCAGCCTCGAAGAAATCAAGTACGAGGTCTGGGAGACGATCAAAATGTCACTACTGGACAAGAATGGAGACCCCCTGTTGAGTGATGAAATGCTCGACTCCTACTTCCTCGATCCGGATATCGAGATCCCACACGAAGGACGGCCGCACAAAGACATCAACCTCGAGCCGCTTTTGATCAACAAGCCGAACACGCTGGCCATAAGACCGGAGGCTGCCACCGGGATTTCAAACCTGTTCCTGGCATCGGACTATGTCAAGACAAATACCGATCTTGCCTGCATGGAGGCAGCCAACGAAGCCGCGCGCCGGGCTGTGAACGCCATTATCGAAGCATCGGGAGTAAATGCAAAACCATGCGAGATCTGGGAACTCTATGAGCCGATGCTATTGGAGCCGTTCCGTAAGCACGATCTCAAGCGCTTCGAACAGGGTTTGCCATGGGACGGGAAACCCTAGCCAGTCCCCTTGAATTTCAGCCATGTCGCCGTGAACTCGCAGAAGCCGGTTTCGCGAATAACGTGCTCTTCCTTCCAGACGTCACCGTCGAGCTTGAGCAGGGCACCGTTGTAATGCGCGGTCTGTTCGAAAACGATTACTGGATATTTCCAAAGGGTGGCTGTGTCCAGTACATGCCAGTTGAGTACGAGCTTGTATTCTCCCGTACTGTCGATGCCTACGAATGACATGAACGTGGGGTACTTCCAAAACCACTTCCACGACTTATAATTTTCCTGAGTTACGGTGAACTTGTCCTGAGGCAGAGTCAGCCTGATATCGCCGATGCGCAGATAAGCGACGGATACCTGAAATGCCGCATGAAAACCGAAATCAAAGGAAATCTGTTTATCCAGGGATGAAAACTGGGCCCAGCTCCACGTGCGCTTATACTCTTGCCACATTCCCCAATCGTGGTCGTGGTAACCTTTCGCGTTCTTGATTTCAATCGATTTGCCGGCACGGTGCAGCGTCCCCGACACCACCGCGCTTGGCATGTACGAGAGCCAGCTGCTGATATCCCACCCTGTTCCATGGACGTCATGGGCTAGCATTCTTGGCTCATCCGCCTGTGTAAACTCAAGATCCATTTTGACCGCACCGTTCTTTGTGGCGACTGACAACCGGTAAACAGAGCCGCTTTCCACAGTCACGCTGTTGTCAGCGAGTTTGACGTTCGCATTGTCGGGGGACGGCGAAAACTCACTGATGTCGAAATATTCGATGATGGGGCTCGGCGTGGGGCCGCCGATCTCAAACGCTGCGACGGTTAAGCTGCCGACGCCAAGCCCATCGATGCTTTTGGGATTAAACACGGCAATAGTGGCCATGCCGGCAACGTTCGCCCGTTCATCGAGAAAATTGAAGTACCACCATTCCGTATACCAGAACGCGTGCGGGCTGTTCTCAAACTGATTGAAGTGAAATGCGTCGTCTTTGGCCGTGACGGGATCTGGGACGTGGCTCTCAGGCAGTGTTTGGTACGGAATTCGAGACGGGTTTTTGCGGCTGGTACGATACAGTTTATATAAGGAACCGACATCGGTGGCCATGATACACTCTCCTTCGTGGTTGACTTGGTCGTTAAACGTCGGCGCCTTTGTAATTAGACTACCCGTATTACTGCGACCAGGTGTAGTGGTGAACAATATTGATAGAAACCACTGACGATAATGGCACCACCCCTCCCGTGCGACTCCTGACGCGGTCGCAAAAGAGCGCTGTTGCTCAATCCTACACGCCAAGTGCGAAAGAGACCAGACAAATGAATGTTTCGTGCTCTCATAGCCGTTTGTCGCATATTGTTATTTTTCCTTTGATGTTTCTGTGCGGACTCTTCGTTCTGTCGTACCCCATCGACACGGCAGGTGACGGACTTCGAAATCCGCCGCCGGGCGCATTCGGGCTCTCTCGGGGAGGGGGCAAGATTGCCCACATTGATGATGCAAGTGCTGCTTTCATCAATCCCGCCAACCTGGTTGATCTATCGGAATCCTCTTTTATGATCGACCCAAGTTTCATCCATATAGACCGGCAGGTCGACGCAGCCAACGGTGCAACCGCCGATACTACGGATCCGCTGAAAGTTCTCGGCAGCTTGTTTCTAGCTTATCCATCACATGACGATCGGTACGCATTTGCGCTGGGGTTGACCGTTCCGTACGGTCAGTCGGTGGAGTACGATGATGATTTCTCTTTTCGCTTCCTCACGCCGCATTTCACTGAACTCAAGGTGATAAGTTTCAGTCCGACTGCTGCTATAAAAATAAACGACAATGTCTCGGTTGGAGTTGGGATCGATCTGATGTGGTCGGAACTGAAACTCCGACAGAGTTTTCCCTGGTCGGCCGTCACCATGAATCCTTCGAGTCCCGATGGAGGGATGGGTTTCGAAGCAACCGGGTATGCGATTGGAGGGATCGTCGGCTTCACCTGGAGTATTAACCCGAGGCACCGCCTGGCGTTTACTTATCGCCCGCCCTTTGACATCGACTATAGCGGCGATTTCGACATCAACAATGTGCCTGCCCCTGCGGCGGGCATTGGAGTAACACCAAGCAGCGATTTCGAAACTGAGATCAACTACCCGGAGATCTGGACCATCGGGTATGGGGTCCAGCTTACCGGTAAAGTCCGGTTGGGAGCCGATGTTGAACGCCTCAAATGGTCCGATTTCAAGGAACTCGAACTGGACGTGGGGAATAACTCGGTGCTGTTTCCATCCACGACTATCCCGCAGGATTTTGAGGACACCTGGACCGCAGGGATTTCGGCTGACTGGCAAGTCTCTCAGAAATGGACTGTCCGCGGCGGCTACTGGCGCATAGAAACGCCCATTCCGAAACAAACCCAGGCGCCGAACCTGCCCGAATCGGATTTTCACCTGTTGGGAATCGGAGCAAAGCGAAGCGCCGGCAGGCACGCCTTCGAACTGGCTTACGCCGCACTGCTCTACGACGACCGGGACGTCAGCGGTAATCGCGTACCGGCTTTCGACGGGAGCTACGATACAACAGCGCACATTGTCAATCTTTCGTACAGCTATTCGTGGCAAAGATGAACGTTACTGTCAAGTTATTGGGGAACGATCAAGCGAATACGCGATTCGAATATCTTTTCATGTAGAGCCGGCGCACGTCACCCATTGCCACTCGCTGAACGCCTTGGTTCGAAACATTCGGTAGTGGCGTGCCCGTAGCAAGTGACGTCCAAGCCGAAACAGATTATTTACCACACCATGTACAGATAGGAATCGTTGCGCGTGCTTCATTGATTTGAACCGACGCATTTGTCGCTCGCGTTGACGAGTAGGTTCGTGTGATACCTGGTAGGGTCGAGCGCTGGCGCGGTAGCCCGCTAGGAAGATTCTTGTCTGTGTCCGGAGTTTCCTGTGGGTCCCGAAAATTGGAGCCTGTTGATTCTATTGCATATTTCTGGATGATGGTTGATCCTTGGATGCATGGTACGGCTGATCCAATTCATGCTGACATTCGTGACTACATCGATCCGCTCGTGGCTATCTTTGCAGGCGGAGAATGCGGGGCTGCGGAATCAGTTGTTGCTTTATCGAAAATCGGGGCAAAGGCCAAGGATTCGTCCGACGGACCGGATGCTCTGGTGTTGCATAGCGAGATTTTGGACAGGCTGGCGCGCAGCCCTGTACTTTGTTCAGCCCAGGACCGTGGCAGAAAAAGCGATTCCGCGACTACTGGCGCGCGTTCAGTCAGTCGACTAAGCCAGGCCGACCTCGGATCTCGCGAGAACTCAGAAAGCTCATTGGGCGGATGTGGG
>CAMYOI010000095.1 GCA_947259955.1 uncultured Gammaproteobacteria bacterium | reverse complement strand
CGTGGACCAGGCACTGAATATACTCCATCAGGTTGCCGCGGCGCTGGAATATGCCCATGACAATGGCGTGGTTCATCGAGATGTAAAGCCGGAAAACATAATGTTCCGGGATCCTTCCGGAAATGAAGCCGTTTTGACCGACTTTGGAATCGCCAAAACCGGCTCGCAGCAGTCGAACATTACCAGAGCCGGCCTGGTCGTCGGCACACCGAGATACATGAGTCCGGAGCAGGCTGAGGGGCGGGGCGCCACAACGCGCTCGGATATATATGCACTCGGGGTCATACTTCATGAAATGCTCACCGGCAGACCTCCTTATAAGGGAGCCGAAAGCATGGCGGTCCTGTACTCGCACCTGAATGACCCTGTGCCTGAACTTCCGGCACGCCATGGTGTTCTGCAGCCGTTGTTGGAGGATATGATGGCCAAGGATCCGGAGCAACGTATTCCGGACTGTGGCACGCTGCTGGGCCGAATCGAGGAACATATCGCAGGGCCCGACACCACCTCCGGCACCCAGATTGGTGGCCAGCCGGCGCATCGTTCGGTGCGAGAACAGAAACCGAGCGGAAAGAGCATTGGAACGGTGACCTCAATCCTGGCCTGGCTAGGCGTCGCCCTGGCGGTCGTCATCGTTGCCGGAACCCTGACCTTGGAGCTCAAGGGGACGGAAGAGAGCGAGAAAGGTGAATATGCACTACCTGACGGGGAGCCGCCAATAATCATTACTCCGAAGAAGATCGATCTGACTATGGATGACCCGCAGTCGCAGACGATGGAACTGCAAGCAGATGCCGGGCTGGAAAGTGCTATCGATACCAACTCGCTGTTGCATTTGGCCGAGCAGCAGTTAAAACAGGACCGCTTGAGTACGCCTCCGGATGACAACGCACTCGATACCTACAACGTCATCCTGAAAATGCAGCCGGGCAATCCTGATGCGGAGCAGGGACTGAAACAGATCGCAGCACGTTATGAAGAGCTCGCGAGGAAGAAACTGGATGAAGGAAAATATATCGAAGCCGACGAATTCGTGCACAGCGGACTCGCCGCGTGGCCGCAGCATGTTGGACTCAACGACATCCAGAAAGAGCTGGCCGGACAGGTTCCCGATCGCTCAGCAGGGGGCGAAATTAAGTATTCCGCAAACCTGCAGTCCTTGATACACGGCGCGAAAGCCGGAAATCCCACGGTTCAGTTCCAGCTAGCACTTGCTTTTGCCAACGGCAACGGTGTGGCAAGGGATGAGAACGAGGCTATGAAATGGTTCCGGGAAGCGGCAAAGGGCGGGCATGCGAAAGCGAAATACAACCTCGGTCTCGGCAGTTTATTTGGCCCAAGCCCGGATCCGGCGAATGCGGGCAGGTGGATGAAGTCCGCCGCCGCCGCGGAGTACAAACCGGCGTACAGGGTGCTGGGCTGGATGTACACAACCGGCACCGGGGTCAAAAAGAGCGCTAAAGATGCGGTAGTCTGGTCCGCCCGCGGTACGAAGTGGACCAAACCTCCGGCGTCTGGGGAGGTGGCGCTGCCCTGGCAGGATGCGTTCGAGGAAAATTACAGGGAATCGATAATCGAGGTCAGGGAACAGAAAATGTCGGAACCGGGAGTCTTGAAATAGTGTACTTTTGACACCACTATAGTTCGTGTGAAAGATACACTAACACAATTTCCGGCAAGCACGGCTTGGTTGCTGCACGTTTCCACGGATATCGTGATATTCACGATATTCGACGATTCGCTTCAGGTATTGCTCCGCCAACGCTACTCAGAGACGTTGAAAAAGAGCAGCTGGGCGCTGCCTGGCGGTTATCTTCGGCCGGTTGAACCGCTCGAAAAATGTGCTATCCGAACGCTTTACCAGCAGACGGGGATCGAGGACGTTTACCACGAACAGCTCTATACCTTCGGTCGCCCCGACCGTCACCCCAAGTCCAGGGTAATCACGGTATCCTACCTCGCACTAATGCGCAGCTATAAGGCCGACGAGGTCGTTCAATCGCCGAATATCCAGTGGCATGGAGTCGCCCGCTTGCCCGCGCTGTATCTGGATCATGGAGAAATTGTGAAAATTGCTCAGCACAGGCTGGTTTCCAAGCTCGGCTATTCCACAATCGCTTTTCAATTGGCGCCGGAACTGTTTACCTTGAGCGAACTGCAGCGCATTTATGAAATCATTCTCGGTAATTCTCTGGACAAACGTAATTTTCGTAAACGAATCCTGGCTCTCGAGCACATAGAGGAAACCGAACAGTTCCGCCGAAACCGCGCACACCGGCCGGCGCGACTGTATCGCTATGCCGGATCTAATGAACTTCACTACATGAAGTAGGAATATGATCATGAACACGACACACATACCCGATGAACTGCAACAGCGCATCGATATGGCGGCGCTGAGAGCGAGGGGTATCAAGCACCAAGTTCTGTCCCCGAATGAGCGTCGGGCGCTCATCGGTCGTATCAAGCATCACCTCGATACACAGGATGCGGTTCTGGTCGCGCACTACTACGTCGATGAAGAACTGCAGGATCTCGCGGACGACACCGGCGGAATCGTTGCCGATTCACTGGAAATGGCACGCTTTGGATACGAACACCCGGCCTCCACGGTGGTAGTAGCCGGCGTCCGGTTCATGGCCGAGACCGCAAAGATCCTGAGCCCCGAAAAGCGGGTGTTGGCGGTAAAACGTGAAGCGGAATGCTCACTGGATATGGGTTGTCCCATCGATCAGTTCAGCGAGTTTTGCGACCGGCATCCCGATCGCACGGTAGTGGTCTACGCCAACACCAGCGCTGCGGTCAAGGCCAGAGCGGACTGGGTTGTTACCTCTTCGATAGCGCTGAAGGTGGCCGAATATCTTCGCGACCGGGGAGAGAAGATCCTGTGGGCGCCGGATAGATTTCTCGGTGGCTACGTGCAGCGCATGACCGGCGCGGACATGGTCATGTGGCAGGGATCCTGCGTCGTCCACGAGGAGTTCAAGGCGGATGAACTTCGCCGTTTGAAGATCGAGCATCCGGAGGCAGCCGTACTGGTTCATCCGGAGTCGCCTTCCGGTGTCATCGACCTCGCAGACCGGGTTGGATCAACCAGCCAGATTATTCAGGCAGCCCGTGAGATGGACAATGATCTGTTCATCGTCGCGACCGAGGACGGCATCTTCCACAAGATGCGGGAAGCCGCGCCTAACAAGACATTCCTTGCCGCCCCGACGGCGGGAGAAGGCGCAACCTGCAAGAGCTGCGCGCATTGTCCCTGGATGAAAATGAACGACCTTCAGGGTCTTCAAAGAGTGCTTTCCACCGGGGAGAACGAGGTGTTCATAGACGAAGCGATTCGCAGCCGCGCCGAGGTTTCATTGAAGCGTATGGTGGATTTTGCCCGGGAGCATATCAAACCCGGCATGTACGTTACCGGCAACGCATGATGCGCAGCCGGGTACATTCTTCATGAGCAAATACAGTGGGCAGGATCAGTTCCGCCACGACAGTCCCGACACCACCGGTATACTGATCGTCAATCTCGGTACACCTGACGCACCGGACCGCCGCAGTGTCCGCCGCTACCTGAAACAGTTCCTGTCCGATCCCAGGGTGGTCGAGTTTCCGCGTTTGCCGTGGTGGTTCATTCTCAATCTGGTGATCCTGAACGTCAGGCCTTCGCGAAGCGCCGAGGCCTATCGGAAAGTTTGGACCGGGAACGGCTCACCGCTGATGGACATTTCGATGAAGCAGGCAGACGGCATCCGCGAATTGCTGATCGAAAAATATGACAACAGGGTGGAGGTGGCACTGGGCATGCGATACGGTAATCCGTCCATCGCGGTTGCACTCGACGAGCTGGCATCGTCGACTCCCCGGAACCTCATTGTTTTGCCGCTGTATCCGCAGTATTCGGGCAGCACCGTTGGTTCGGTGTTCGACGAGGTCGCGGATTGCCTGAAAAAATGGCGCTGGATACCCGGGATCCGTTTCATTAATGCCTATCATGATCACCCTGCCTATATCGCCGCGCTTGCCGCCAGTGTGAACCGTAACTGGGAAGAGCGGGGACGCGGAGACCATCTTCTGATGTCTTTTCACGGCGTGCCAAAACGGTATCTGCTCGCAGGAGATCCATACCATTGTCACAGTCAAAAGACGGCCAGACTTCTGGCCGAAAGCCTTGGCCTGTCCGATTCGAAATGGTCGTTGGCGTTTCAGTCCAGGTTTGGAAGGGAAGAGTGGCTGAAACCCTATTGCGATAAAGTAATTGCGAAGCTCCCCGTCGAAGGCGTAAAGAACCTGGATGTCCTCTGTCCGGGCTTTTCCGCCGACTGCTTAGAGACTCTGGAAGAGGTCAATAATATGCAGTATCGCCGCTTGTTCATCGATGCCGGCGGAGAGCGGTTCAACTACATCCCCTGTCTCAACGACGGGCGTGAACATCTTGAGCTCCTGACCGGCCTGATCACCGAGCAGGCAATCATTGCAAAGGATGAGGACGCCGGGGAGCCGCCGGAGTCCAGGCTGGCGAGGGCATGCAGCATGGGTGCGGCGCGATAATCGGTATTGACTGGCCGCGTGAGTGGGGGTTGAGTATATAAGTAAATGATGATAGTTTACCCTCGCCCGTTTCGGGGTTACGGGCCACGCAAAATAATTCGTTTACTTACGGGATTCGCCATGACTATCAAGGGTTTAGTGGACCGCTGTGCGCTGGTGCTCGCGATTTTTATACTGAGCAACAGTCCCGCGTGGCCGACAATATTATTCTGAGATATCGGTACTGTCGCGGCAGTCCCGATGTCGGGCCGATTTATCGCGGCGAGGCGCCGCTCCCACGATTTGAGACGACATTGCGGTGATCGTGTGAGGCCCGTCTCGGGCCGATTTCTCGCGGCGAGGCGCCGCTCCTACGACTTAGATCATTGTGCGTCAGACCGTCACGATAATACGCACCGCGTCCAGCCTTGACTGGGCCTTGCCGAGGCTTTGGAGGGAAGCATCGCACTGTTTTCGGGCCAGTTCGATTTCCTCCAGTCTGACGCTGGCGTTTACGGACCGCAGGTAGGTTAGACGCTCCAGTTCTCGTCTGGCGCTGGCGTCCAATCGTGACTTTCCGGCCTCGATCGTGCGAGAGAAAAGAGCGCCAGCTTCATCTTCGTTCTGTTCCATGATCGCGGCGATTTTCTGCCGCCGCAGACCGATCAGTTTCCTGGCCATGGAATCCTCCACTTCCCGTACCTTGTCGAACAACTTGCCGTCGTCGAGCAGTTTGTTGAGGCTGCGTCCGTTTTCATCGCGGAGTATCCGGCACATCGTTGTCCCCACAAACCGCCTCAGATCCGATGCATTGGGTGCGACGATTTCAAGTACGTGAGACGTTTCAATCAGCAAACTGCCGCGGGGCAGCAGCTCGAACGCCACTCCGATCAAAACCGCTTTGCCGTGGTCGCCGGTGGCGACGAGTTCCATTGCGCCCTGTGTCATTGGGTGTTCCCAGGTCAGATACTCGACATCTTCATGGGCCAGGGCGGCCGCGCGGTCGCAGGTGACGGTCATCCCGTCTCGTTTCAAGTGCGGGAAATGTGCCGTATGCATATGATCACTGGGTCGGACGATGTAAGATTCATCCTGCTTGTGTTCGTACTCCACACCGTAAGCGTCGAACACCCGTTCCAGGTAGCGTGCAACATCGAAATCCCTTTCCGTCGCGCGTATCGATTCAATGATATGCGCCGCCCGCTCCGCGTCGTGCGAGCTGATTTCCAGCAAACGGTCACGACCCCGCTCGAGGTCCAGTGACTTGGCCTCGTACATCGAACGGGTCTTCTCGATTAGCACATCCGGCTCGACAGTGCCGAACAGGGCGCTGCGCAGACCGTCTTCGGTTTGTTCGAAAACGCTCTGACCCACCGGGCATGTTGTTTGCAATGCATCCAAGCCATGGTGATACCAGCGGAACAGCGTTTCCTGGGGTCCGTTTTCAATGTACGGAACGTGAATATGGACGTCGCTGCTTTGGCCGATCCTGTCCAGTCTACCGATTCTTTGTTCGAGCAGATCGGGATGTAGCGGAAGATCGAAAAGCACCAAATGATGAGCGAATTGAAAGTTTCTGCCTTCACTACCGATTTCAGAGCAGATCAGGACTTTCGCACCGTCCTTGTCGGCAAAATAGTGCGCCGCGCGGTCGCGCGCCACGATGCTCATTCTTTCATGAAAAACGGCAACCCGCATGCCGAGTTCCAGCCTCAGGGTTTTCTCCAGATCCGTCGCGGTATCGGCCAGGGCACAGATGACCAGTATCTTTTCACCCTTCAATCTGTGGATTTCGTCGACCAGGTAGACCACTCTGGGATCGAATGCGGTCCATTCGCCCGGACGGGTCAATTCGGGGTAAATCAGGTCCTCGATCGCCGGCTCATCAGGCTGATCCTCGTACTGTTCGGGCCCCATCCTGGGGCAGGGCAGCACCCGGCGTTGCGGGAATCCCTCGATACTGCCGCGAGTATTCCTGAACAGGACCCGGCTGGGGCCGTGACGGTCGATCAGCTTTCTCACGAGTTCTCGCCGATCGGCCACGCTGCTCAGCGATACCGGTTCATTGATCAATTCGCCGATGCGCTGGTGCACAGCTGGCGGCGACTCTGTTTCCAATGCGTTGAGTTCAGCGACAATGCCCGATATTTCGTGATATTCCTTCTGCTCGCGAAGAAAGGAATCGAAATCCGTGAACCGCTCGGGATCGAGCAGGTGAAGCCGGGCGAAGTGGCTCTCTTCTCCGAGCTGTTCCGGTGTCGCCGTCAGCAGCAGCAGTCCGGGTACCGTGTCGGCGAGACCGGCAATGAACTCGTACTCCGGGCTTGCCGACTCCCGGCTCCAGCGTATGTGGTGAGCCTCGTCGACGATGACCAGGTCCCAGCCGCTTTGCAATGCTTCGTGTCGTCTCCGCGACTGCTCGAACAGACCGAGGGGAGCCAGCACCAGCTGTTCGGTCTCGAAGGGATTCGAACTGGCATCCGTTTCCTGGGTTGCGGCACAGCGTTCCTCATCGAACAGTTTGAAACGAAGATTGAACCTGCGCAATAGTTCCACCAGCCATTGGTGCAGCAGCGCTTCCGGGACGATGATCAGCGCGCGACGGGTGCGGCCGGTAAGCAATTGTTTGTGAAGCACGAGGCAAGCCTCTATTGTCTTTCCTAGTCCCACCTCATCGGCCAGCAATGCCCGTGGTGCGGCGCGCTCTCCAAGGGTCTGGGCGATGAACAACTGGTGCGGGATCAGGTTTATCCGGGCGCCTCCCAGGCCGTAGGTCGCGGTGCTTTGCACCTGGTCGAGACGCTGGTGTGTCGTGACTCGGATGTCGAACCATTTATTGCTGTCTATCTGTCCATTGAAGAGCCGGCTCCGGGCGTTCGCCACCTGTGTGAAGCTGTTGAGCTGCGTTTCGGGCAGCCGGACCCGAGTTGCGGTGTCGCTCCTCGTCCCTTCGTAAATGAGCAATCCGTTGTCCTCCACGATACCGTCGATTTCAATCTCCCAGTCCTCGTGAGATTTGGCGGCTTCTCCAATGCCCAACCTCAGACGCGTCAATGGCGCGTTGTTTGCGGCATAGGTGCGCTGCTCACCGCTTGCCGGAAACACAACGGTCACCATTCGTCCATCCACCGACGAAATGAGCCCCAGCCCGAGATCACTTTCAGTATCGCTGGTCCAGCGCTGACCCGGGTGGAAGAGAGTGTCGTGCATCATTTGAGTTTGTTAAAGCTGCGGGATGTTCGTATGATCGAACCGGAATGAGTTTAGCAGAGACCTTCAAAAGATGTTGAATGCCGTCCTACCTGCATAGCACTCTGAAGCAGTGGGCGGATGGTGCCGTCGTGGTCACTGCCACCCGCCGTTTGTCACGCTATTGCCTGCAGCAATTCGATCAATTCCAGCTCCAGCTGGGAGCCGACGCGTGGCCAACCCCGACGGCGTTGACCTGGGACGATTGGATCGAATCCGAATGGCGGCAGCTGGCGGGTTCCGACCCCCGGTTCGGAAAAATCACGTTACTGGATGACGATCAGGAACTCCTGTTGTGGGAAAGCGTCATCGAACGGTCGAATGATCGAAGCAGGGACCAGGCCTTGTTGCAGATCTCCGCCACCTCGCGGGCGGCAAGAGATGCCCGGCGCATTCTGCATGACTGGTGTATTCCGTTCGAGAAGATCGGAGATCCGATCAACGAGGACACCCGGGTATTCCTCGAGTGGATCACGGATTTCAGACGATTGGCCGGTCAACGCGGCTGGATGTGTGCCGCCGAACTGCCGGCTCTTCTGCGAAGACTGCTCGACGAAGGAACCTGGCAACCCCGCGGAAAACTGATTTTCGCAGGCTTTGACCATTGGCCACCCGCCCGCGCAAGCCTGCTCGAAAATATGGTAGCGGCGGGCGTTGACGTCGAAAAATTACGCACGCCATGCGTAAACAAGAGCAAACGCGTCGTCTCATGCAGCGACCTGCGGCAGGAGTTCGAGGCGGCTGCGAGCTGGGCCCGGGACTTGCTGAACGACGGCGTCACCGAGCCCATCGGAATCGTCGTCGAGGATCTGAGCGAGCACCGAGATCAGATCGAGGTCGTTTTCGACCAGATGCTTCATCAGGGTGAATCCATTGGGCAGGATGATGAACGCAAGAAGGCTTTTCATATATCGATTGGCCGACCTCTGGCCGACTATCCGGTGATTTCCACAGCCCTCGTGCTGCTTGACTTCATGTCCGGGGTGCGTCCCATTCAAGACGCTACAAGGCTCCTGCATAGTCCGTTTATTTCCGGGGGAATGCGGGACAGCGCTGCACATGCCCGACTCGATCTCGAGCTGCGCCGGAGAGGGCGGCAGGATGTGTCTCTGGTCGATATCAGGACATGCGTGGAGTCCTGCGATATGCAGTCGCTGATACTCGACCGGAATCTTGCCCGTGCGGGGGAGTATTCGTGGCGCGGACCCAGGGCTCCAGCGGACTGGGCCGCTTCGTTTGTCGAATGGTTGTCGATTTTTGGCTGGCCGGGCGATCGTGCTCCTAATAGCTCCGAGTTCCAGACCATAGGGGCTTGGCGGGAGCTGCTGAGTCGATTTGCCCGCCTCAATGTTGTGGCGCCGCGCATGGGCGTCTCCGCCGCCGCCGCGGCGATTCGCCGGATGGCCAAACGCCGGATTTTTCAGGGTATTGCCGCGCCGGCCCCCGTACAGATACTGGGGGTAGCGGAATCTGCAGGCATGCAGTTCGGCAATCTCTGGATCTCAGCGATGACAGACGATGCCTGGCCACCCGCCTCAGACCCCAACCCCTTCATACCTTATCCACTGCAGCGGCGGTTCGGCGCGCCGGGTGCCCGTGCAGAGGAAGACCTCAAGCGCTATGAGGATCTGACCCAGCGGCTGCTGGATTCCGCTGAAAATGCGGTGATCAGTTACTCCCGTTCGAAAGGCGACCAGCCCTTGAGGCTGAGTGGTTTGTTTCAAAGCATCGCTGAAACGCCTTGCACACCCTATCACGCCGGTCTCTGCGAGCGCATACGCGCAGATTTACCGGTGCTTGAGGTGGTCGTGGACTCCACGGGACCCTCGCTGGATCGAAAGACCCTGCGCGGCGGCGCCGGTTTATTCAAGGATCAGTCCGCTTGCCCCTTTCGGGCATTCGCCCGCCACCGGCTTGCAGTGGCGGATTTCCCCGGGCCTGGACCCGGTCTGGACGCTGCGGAGCGCGGGAATCTGATCCATGACGTCTTAGCTCGGGTGTGGCGGGAGATCGGGTCCGGTTCGCGCCTGGCGGCCCTGTCCGGCGGGGACATCCAGGCGGTGCTCGACAGGTGCATCGAGCCGTCCGTAGACCGTCTCAAGCGCCGGTACAACTCTATGTTCATAAGCAAAATACTGGATATGGAACGTGCACGGCTGAAGGTCCTGCTCGCAACTTGGTTGAATGTCGAACGTGAAAGAGATGATTTCAATGTCGTCTTCGTCGAGCACGAAATTGACGCCAGTTTCCGCGGCCTGGAAATGGTCTTGCGGGTAGATCGTATCGATGAATTGGACAACGGTTCTTGGTTGGTCATCGACTACAAGACGAGCCGCAGCGTGACTATCAAACATTGGGAAGGCGCCCGCCCCGAGGAACCCCAGTTACCCTTGTATCTGCTGAACATCGAAAATGCGGGCCACGGTGTGAGCGGTCTGGCTTTCGCCCATTTGAGGACAGAAGCCAATTGCTTCCGGGGTGTGGTCGAAGAAAAATCGTTCGCTGACGGTGTCGTAGTATCGGATTGCTGGGCGGAAACCAAAGAACGATGGGGCAGGGTGCTGAGCGCGCTCGCTGATCAGTTCAGCAATGGGGCTGCCGCGGTCGATCCGAGAAACCCGAATGTCTGCAATTTCTGCGCTGTGGGACCATTTTGCCGAATATACGACCGGGAAGCCTTTTCCAGGGCCGGATATGATTAACCCGGCTGACTGGTCCGTCCGGGAAGAGGCGCTGGATACTGCCTGCTCATGCATAGTGCAGGCGCCGGCCGGTTCGGGCAAAACCGAGTTGCTGATCCGGAGATTCGTGAAGCTGCTATCGCTGGTAAGCGACCCGGAGGAAATCATCGCGATCACGTTTACCCGAAAGGCGGCGGCGGAGATGCGCAACAGGGTGACGCAGGCCCTGGCGGATGCGAAAGGACCGAAACCCCCGGATCGCGATGGCCGGGAGCTCTGGGAAATTGCCAACCGGGCTAGAGCCAATGACAAGGCGCGCGCCTGGAACCTGGACCGCCACCCGTCTCGCCTGCGCATCCAGACCATCGATTCGCTGTGCGCGGCGATAACGCGGCAGATGCCCTGGGTGTCGGGTATTGGCGCACCGCCGCAGGTTGTGGAGGATGCCCTGCCGCTCTACCAGGCCGCGGCCGCTGCCACCCTGCACATGGTGACGTCCGACCACAAGGAATGGGGCCATGCCGTGACGGTTCTGCTCAAACATCTCGATATTCAGGTGCCGCGCGCCATCGACTTGTTGGTGGATATGCTGAAGTTTCGCGATCAATGGCTGCGTCACATCGGCCAGCAGGGCGTGCCCGATTCGGAGCGTCGAACCAGACAGGAGTCCGTCTGGGCAAACCAGATCAGGCTGGATCTGCGCGCGATCTCGAACGCAATTTCGCCGGTATTCAGTCAAGAAATGCTGGATTGCGCCGCGTATGCCGCGGGACAGCTGCAGTCCCGCGACACCGAGAGCCGAATTGTCTCCTGGCTGGGTGCTACGGAGTTTGCAGGGGACTCGTTGAGCGATCTGCCTCGATGGCAGGGGCTCAGGGAACTGTTGCTGAAGAAAGACGGGCATTGGCGCAAGACCGTGAACGTCAATATGGGGTTCCCGTCCGGCCCGGACTTCGCCGCCGACAAGAAAAGAAAGATGCTGGAACTGCTGAAGTCGTTGTCGGGGAGCGAGCGGCTGCGGAGGCATCTGGTTCGCATCGGAAACATCCCAGAGCCCCGATTCGACGACCGTCAGTGGCAGATCATATCGGCTTTGTCAACCATACTGCCGTTGGCCGCGGCACAACTCCGGGTACTTTTTGGGGAGGCGGGGCAGGTCGATTTTGCGGAGATCAGTATGAGAGCCAATCAGGCTCTGGGATCCTTCGGGTCTCCTGGAGATCTTGCGATGCGGCTGGATTATCGTATCTCACACCTGCTCGTCGACGAATTTCAGGACACCTCGGTCAGCCAGTCCCAGATCATCGAAAGTCTGACCGCGGGGTGGCAGGAAGGCGACGGCCGAACGCTGTTTCTCGTGGGCGATCCCATGCAGTCCATCTATCGTTTCAGGGAGGCCGAGGTGGGCCTGTTTCTGCGCGTCCGGGAACGGGGCATGAGCAACATAAATCTCAAGCCACTCACATTGACCGTCAATTTCAGGTCCGATCCGGAACTCGTCGGCTGGGTCAATCGGGTTTTCGAAACCTGCTTCCCCTCGGTCCCTGAAATCTCCCGCGGTGCCGTAGGCTACGTGGATTCAACGGCGCACTTGGCGCCTTCATCGGATGCCGGGGTTCTCGTTCACTGCTTCGTCGACGCGGATCTTGGCAAAGAAGCGGAGAAAGTTGCCGATCTGATACGGCAGGCCCGGCGGTCCGGTGCGGGCGATCGGATTGCTGTTCTGGTTCGCTCCCGTCAGATATTGCGGGAAATTCTGCCGGCGCTGGACGATGCCGGAATCACCTATTCAGGGCTCGATATTCAGAGGCTTGACTGGGAACCCGTCGTGCAGGATCTGTTGTCTCTGACCCGCGCGCTGTCTTTTCCCGCGGATCGAGTTGCGTGGCTGGGCATATTGCGCGCCCCGTGGTGCGGATTGACGCTGCATGATCTGCATACGCTGGTCGCTGACCGCCCGCTCGATTGCGTCTGGGATTGTATTCGTGACGAAGCCCTGAAGGCGCGGTTGTCTTCGGACGGCCAACGCAGGCTTGACAGGGTCATCTGTTGCCTTACCGATGCGATCGAAAATCGCGGCAGATTGCCGCTGTGGAGAACGGTCGAGAACCTGTGGCTGTCCCTGGGCGGGCCGGCATGTGCGGACGGCGCCGCGGACCAAAACGTGCGTATGTACCTGGACCTTCTTCAGCAATACCAGAGCCGCATGGGCGTGGAAGATCTGGATGGCTTAATGAGATTGATCTCGGAGCACTGGGCGCAATCGCGTGACGACTCCGATCAGCGGCTGCAGGTCATGACGTTGCACAAGGCCAAGGGCCTGGAATTCGACACGGTGATCATTCCCGGCCTGCACAAGCGGCCAAGATCAAGTGATGCGCGCCTGTTGCTTTGGGAAGAGCAGATGAATCAAGGGGGTGAAAAGTCTCTGCTCTACGCACCGTTGACGGAAGTCGGTGCCGACCGTGACCCGCATTACCGGTATCTGAGTACCATACATGAGGAAAAGGATCACTTCGAGACGCTTCGCCTGCTTTATGTTGGATGCACGCGCGCGCGCCGAAGGCTGCACCTGCTGGCCAGAGTGGACACGGATGACGACTGCCGGATCAAGGCTCCGCTCAAAAACAGCCTGCTCTCGAAGCTTTGGCCGGCGCTCTCCGCAGACTTCGAAGGAGCGGCGCGGAAACAAACCGAAATCGCGGAATCGCCGCATCCGTCCGTTCGGATCCTGAAGAGACTGCCCGCCGGCTGGCGCCTGCCTGAGCTGCCGGCAACGGTGGATGTCTCCGGCCCGAGGCAGGAAAGCGCGAGGGAGGATGAAATCGAGTTCTCATGGGTGGGAGAAACGGCCAGGCATGTCGGCGTCATCATGCACGGTATGCTGGATCGCATTGCTCGGGATGGAATTGCGCAATGGGACGAGAACCGGCTATCCGACCTGCGCACGGTCTGGCATACGGAACTTCTGCGCCAGGGCGTTTCGACGCCGGATTCGGACGCGGCGTCATCGCGAATACTGGAGGCACTGGTGCGGGTGCTCGGCGACGAGCGCGCCGGATGGCTTTTCAGTGCCGAACACCAGGACCCCCGGAGTGAATACGGGTTGGCCTGGAATCGACCGGAGGGGATCCGCAATTTGCGCATCGACAGGACATTCGTCGACCGCCAGGGCACTCGCTGGATCATCGATTATAAAAGCAGCACGCACACGGGTTCCGGCCTGGATCAGTTCCTGGACTCCGAACAGCAGCGTTACAAGGCCCAGCTCGAAATCTATGCCCGTGCAATGTTTGTCATGGAGCAGCGTCCGATCCGTCTGGGTCTTTATTTCCCCATGCTGACTCAGTGGCGTGAGTGGGAGTTCAAGCATCCGCCAACGTAGTACGCGAAGCCGCGATCAATCGGCGCGAGGGCGCGCCTCCTACAATGGATATCTGTCACCGCGATGATTTTGTAGGAGCGGCGCCCCGCCGCGATGAATTCAGTAATCGATCTCGAGTGGCAGATGCACCATGCCTCCGGTTCTCAGCGCCTTGGTCACCGCATCGGTCCATTCCATGTACTTCACTCCCGTGCTGAAATCGGTATGAGTGATGATCTCCTTGCCACGGATTGCGTTGATGAATTCTTCTTCGACCCGCCAGCCCCCTTTGTTGTTTTTCGGTATTTTAACCGGCGTCAATCGCTTGTTGCGCCGGCGGCCCCCGGACAGTTCCAGCTTGCCGCCTTCATCGGTCAATCGGATTGTTCCTTCCGTTCCGCAGATATAGATATCCGTGCGAGGCAGGTGTCCGACCACGTTCGATACGGTAAGCCGCATCTGGCCGCCCTGCTCCATGGTGCAGCTCACGTCGATGTGGTCCGGTATGGTCATGGCAGCGCGCGTACCGTCAGCGCGCTTGCGGTACTTGACCACGTTCTGGCCCACCGCCTGCACGGTCTTTGCCGGCCCGGCCCACCGCATGATGATCTCGTACCAAATTCCAAGGAACATGATGTTGTTACCGGAAAGATCGCGGTCGTGACGCCACAGGGCGGGTCCGTCCCACTGTGGAAAGTTGCTCCCTTCCGCGATGCGCGCGTCGAGCGTAATCAGGTCTCCGATGTATCCTTTGCTGATGAGGTCGATGATCGTGCGGTCGAACGCGAGGGTATGCGGCGCCGGTACGATCTGGGCAACGAGCCGCGGATGCATGCGTGATGCCTCGAACATTGCATGCGCC
>CAMYOI010000094.1 GCA_947259955.1 uncultured Gammaproteobacteria bacterium | reverse complement strand
GAGATCGAGCGTGGGAAATACGGCTACCGCCCGGCCTTTCGCGAAGAAACGCTGCAGATCGGACCATGCGATCTTCGCGGTCTCGCTGTTGATTCGAGCCCGCTCTAAATCCTCGTCGGCTTCGGTGTCGTTATCTATCATGATTCATGTGTTGCCAAGTTTGTAGATCCGGTAAGCGTAAAATGCCACAAATACGGTGACCAGCGCTTCGAATACCTCGTTGGGCAGCAGAACGTCTAAAGCGCCGGCGAATCCGAAGGTGACGGCACAGATGATCAGGCTGGCGTGTGGAAAGACGTTATGGAAGAACCAAGGCGCGGAATCGGACTGGCGAAACCAGGCCATTATCAGAATCAACAGGATAGTGGTTGCAAGACCGGTATTGATAGCCACGCGATGCTCGTTGAGCATGTTGTGTACGTTGAACTCAAGTTGAGCGTTGTGCTTTGATATTAATTCGGGTGTGTCGAAACCAAGCAGTCGCTGGCCCCAGCTCAATTCTTCCATTGCGATTCCGAAGCAGAGAAAGGCGCCAGCCAGGTACGCGATGCGGATGGTTCGACGACGCTCTGGAGGTTCGTGGCGCAAGAACCTGGCGGGATTTGCGGCGGCAGTCAGCAAGACCGTGCATGCAATCAAAAACACCAGTACGGTGAGAGTTTCGAAAACACCATCCTCCCTAAACACGGGCCCATGTTCATGCAACGGACGGAGCCAGGGGTAGTGCTGGAACCTCGTTGCCACGCCCATCATGAGCACCAGCAGTGAGATGATTCCGGACCATACAAGAACGGGAATCGGCTGCGTCAGGACCACGCCGTTTATTTGATCGGTTGATACCCGGTCGTACATCACCTGCCTAAATTTGGGCTCTCGCAACCGCAAGCACAGCGCGCCCAGTAGGCCCGACCAGCCGGCGGCATAGATGACCAGGTACCAGAGGTACTGCTTCCCAATGGCCGACAGGTGTCGATCAGCGCTGAAATGCCGGCTGACCAGGTCGTACCAAAATTCTGGGTTGAAAGTCATCGTCGCGGCAAGGACTACTGCACCTGTGATCAAGGCGGCGCCGATACCTGCCCATGCTGAACCTACCCGGTACAATCTATGCACTTTCCAGATTTACAATTCGTTTGGATCACCGTGTCCGGCAACGGAATTCAACAATTTGTGCGCATCGCGCAGATCCGCAGAAATCAAGCCGTCTTCCCATTGTCCGCACTGGCTGCGCAGCAGACCCACTGTTTCCGCGTCGCGACCCTGCGTATGCAGAAAATTCGCCAGCGAACATGCGGCGCGCAGTTCCAGAGACTTTGCATGTCGTTGTTGAGCGTCGGAGAGCGCGGTTCTGAAATCCGCCTCGATGAGATCCAGTCCTGAATCTTCGGCTGACCCGTTGCTGCCGCGCTGCATGAGCCGGTGTGACCCGTTGCTGCCGCGCTGCATGAGCCGGTGCTTTCCGCGGAGCCTGTAGAGTTCCGACTGCCAGCACTTTTCTCCGGTATCATCCGCCAAATCCAGGGCCTCTTCGATAGCGGCCAGGCCTTTTTCGCAATTCCGGCTTTCCAGATAGGCGTCGCTGAGCAAAGCCAGAAAATACGGCAATATCAGCCGGGTGCCGATTTTTCTCCAAAGTTGGATACCTTGCAGCATCGATTCTTCGCCGGCAGCAGGATCTCCCAGTTTGGATCTGGTCCAACCGAGTATCACGCTGCCCCAGGAAATTCCCTGCGGCAGCGCCTGGGCCTCGGACAATTCGATGACCTCCCGGGCGTAGTCCCGGGCCAATTCGGTTTCCAAACTAATTTGATGCAGAGTCGCCAGGTAAAGCTTGGCAAAACCCACGCTGTAGGGATGATAGATCGTCTCCGCCAGGTTCACGGACTCGAGCGCGCGGGACATTGCCTGGCCCGGCGACCCCAGCGTCCACAAGTCGAGCGCCAGCGTCGATAGACACACCACACCGGGATCCACGAAATATACGTAGGCCAGAGCGCTGTGGGTTTTCGGATCGTAGATATCCGCACCTTGCTGAAGATATCGCCGAGCGAAAATCAGGTCGCCCTGCCAAAACGCGGCGCCCCCCAGACTTCGGTACGAGAGCAGATTCAGGGTTTTGTCATCGGTCGATTCCGACAGGCTCCGGGCCTGCTCCGCGAGTTCCCTGGCCTGGCTCAGATCACCACGGGCCTGACTGAAAATAGAAAGTCCACACAGAACAGCAATGAGCTGCGGAGAATCTCCCAGCCGTGAACACAAGTACCGTGCCCGCACCAGGGTCTGTTCCGCCTCAGGCGCCGCGTATCCGCGCGTGCGCACCAGCGGGCTGCTGATGGCGACAAGTATATTCAATTCACGCTGAAGGGTATCCGATCCCTCTGGCAGTTTGCCGAGCAGTTCGAGGGCCCTGTTTAGATGAGAGATCGCTTCCAGATTGGCTGAGCGCTCGCTGCAGCTCTGTCCGGCTACCAAAAGATAATCGACCGCCCTATCGAAAAGGCCCGACTTCTCGAAATGATCCGCCAGCAGTTCCGGTTGCACCTGCTCACTCCCCGTATATCGGTTTTCCAGGACCTCGGCTATGCTCCGATGCAGGGCAGATCGGTCCGTTCGCAGCAGCGAAGAGTAGGTGGCTTCCTGAATCAAAACATGTCTGAAGGTGTAGATATCGCTTTTTCCGAACTGACGGTGAGACAGGATCCCAACGTCGACCAGGCGAGCCAGGCCGTGATCGAGAACGGATTGCTCGCCGCGCCAGACCGCTCTGATGAGCGAGTAGTCGAAACGCCGGCCCAATACGGCACACAGCATGGCCACCTCGCGTTCCCAGGTGAGATGCGCGAGCCGGGCGAGCAACAGGTCCTGCAGGGACGAAGGTATTGTTTCCGCTTTTGCACCGCCACCTTCTCCGTCCGACACTACCAGTCGCGTCAATTCCTCTATGTACAGGGGCACGCCGTCGGTGCGATCAACGATGCTGTCTACCAGCGAATCCGGCAGTACGTTTTGCCCCGCGATTTTCCTGACGAGCGACCGCGTGTCATCGGAGTTGATGGGTTGCAGCTCCAACACATTTGTTATTTCCCACAGGGGCCAGCGATCTCGATAACCGCTGCGGATGCTTGCCAGCAGCATCACGCGCCTTCCCGCCATATGGGGCCACAGAAAAGATATGAATTCCCGGGTCGAGGGATCTATCCAATGGATGTCCTCGATTACCACCAACGTGGGTTGCAGTGCGGCGAGCGTGCCAAGGATTTTTGCCAGGGCAATGAATGTCTCCCGTTTCTGTGCGTCCGCGGAAAGCCTCAACGGGGGGTATTTTTCGCTGACTTCGAGATCGATCAACGCGGCTAGCAGTTGAGTTAAACCGGGATCAGATTGTTCGATCTCGGAGAGTGATGTCTCGAGTTTCGTTAATCGTGTCTGATTGTCATCCTCGTGCGTAATACGCAATATGCGATGCATCATTTCAGTTACCGGAAACAAAGCGGTGTTTTCCGTGTGCGACCAGCACTGTACTATCAGGCAATTATGGGATTCCGCATCCAGCTGATGCCGGAACTCCTGGATCAGACGGGATTTACCCACCCCCGGTTCTCCGGAGACAAGAACCGCGCGCTCGTCTCCACTGGTTGCATCGTTCCAGCCTTGTTTCAACTTCCGCATCTCGGGTGCGCGCCCGACGAGCTCCGACAACTCGCTGGAATGGGTTGCCATGAACCGGCTTTCCGGTACTTCGGGACCCAGGACCTGCCAGAGTTCGACTTCGTTGGCAATGCCCTTGAGCTGATGTCTGCCAATACTTTGAACTTGAAAAAGTCCGCCGATGAGCTTATGGGTCGACGGCGATACCAATACGCAGTCGGGGTTCGCCAATGCCTGCAGCCGGGCAGCAAGGTTCGGAGTTTCTCCGACAACGCTGCGCTGTTCGATCGTGCCGTCGCCCACCAGGTCGCCGACAACGACAACACCCGTGGCGATTCCGATTCTGACTTCGACGCGTGCGTGATGCATTGGCAACACCCATTCGTTCAGCTCGCCCATGGCATCAATGATTCCAAGTGCGGCCCTTACGCAACGCTCAGGATCATTTTCATGGGACACCGGGTAGCCGAAGTAAGCAAGTATCCCGTCGCCAACGTAGCGTGCGGTATAGCCGTCGTATTGCCTGATCTCCCGTGTGCACACCGCTTGATAGGCGCGGATTACTTCCCGCATATCTTCCGGGTCGAGTCGTGTGGACCACCGGGTTGAGCCAACCAGGTCCGCAAACAATACTGTGATCTGCCGCCTTTCCGCATCGTGAAACGAAGAAGTCAGCAGCTCATTGGGCCCCCGCGGGTCCGTGGCATTGTCCTCCTGGAGCTGATTCAGCGCCCGTCGAAATTGCTTTCGATGGCCTATGGAAATACCGAGTTCAGCGAGGTCACCGTCGGACAGCTCCGGCAAATCGGCAAAGCCTATATTCTGCTCGACAAAGTGCTCGGCATATTGTCCGAGTCCGATGTTCACGAGCCAATTCTTAATTTTACAGTCGCCATCCATCAGTATGTGCCGTGGTTGCACCAGGTGCTCGACAACTATCAAAAATGTTGGCGTTCTTAATATCGATACAGCCGCTAATCACAAACAAGAATGCACTTTGTGTGTCCCTGTCCATATACTCTGGGAGTATAAGCAGATTGAGTATATAACGAAACTTATTGGTGCCTTGCCGCCAAAGCGACGCGATCAGCGAGAAAAAAATTCGAGCTTTTCCCCTCCGGGCAGCGTGCGTTGATCCGGCCGAGAACATAGTCTCCGGCAGGTATTGATGCGAATTTTAGACTACGCTTGTTCAGGCGGATCAATGGTCCATGCCTTGCCCTGACAAACGGGCCACTATTTTAAGATAGGTTCATATTACAATTAAGACGTACGCGATTTAACACAGGAGACGAGAGACGACGATGAAAGCGATGCTCGGATCGATACCGCTTGCGCTTTATTTTGCGATGGCGGCCTATGCTGCCGGACCGGTGGATACCGTCACCGTCTATAAATCCCCCACGTGTAGTTGCTGCAACGGCTGGGTCGAATACATGCGTGAGAACGGTTTCGGCGTGCAAACCGTAGACACAGAGAATCTGGTGGACATCAAAAAGGAACTCGGACTCACCGACGGGCGGCTGATGTCTTGTCATACCGCCGTAGTCGATGGCTATGTGATCGAAGGTCATGTCCCCGCGGACGACGTACGTCGCCTGCTTTCGGAAAGGCCGGACGTCGTAGGAATCACGGCGCCGGGAATGCCGCAGCTATCTCCGGGGATGCACAGCGTCAAACCTGAAAACTACGACGTATTGACCTTTGACAGCGAGGGCAGGATCGGAACCTTCAGCAGCTATTGAATTGCAGGGCGACCCACATGGTCGATCATACAAACTGAAACTTGCTGGCAAGAACTAACGACTCTATCTTCGAGAGTTTTCAGAACTGCGAAAAATACCAGTCGAGCACGTGGCGCAGCGCGACGTTGGGGACAATAACCAGGTAATCCGCTCTTTCAGGATTTTCAGGCGTGACGCGAACCGTCGTGTGGGTCACGGTGTTGGAAGTGCCGATTGCGACACCCGTTTCCAGCGTCAATCCATCGAGAGGATACAGTAATCCGCTTGAGTTCAGAAACCTGACCGGGGCCAGGGGATTGATGGAAATCCGGATGTCTCGGGGCAGGTCGATTACCAGAGGTACGGTCGGTGCGAACATCAAATCGACGTAACCGATCAAAACAACGGATTTCCTCGTTCGATATTTTGCAAGGCAGTGATGTGCAGCCAGGCTGTGGTCCAGGCGGTGGCCGAGAAAACCAAATGCCAGATACAATGAAGCGGAAGTGGCGTACAAGGCCTTTTCGAAATCGGTGGTTTCCTGCTCCGAAATTTTGGCGATTTTCGTCCGACGCGGCCAAGCCCGCGTGTCGGATATGGAGTCCATGTCGCCGATAATCACGTCCGGTTGAACGCCGGCTTCGCGCAGGGTGTCCGCGCCGCTGTCGGCGGCGATTACGGGATACCCGAGACCCTGAACGTGCCGGAAGCCTTTCCAGTCGATGTCGCCGCCGCCTACCAGTATGACCGGACTGTCGAAATCAATGGTCTGCATGGTCCAATTATTCTCACGCGCTCTGTTGCTTGCTCGTTCCCCTCATAGTTATACTTGCTTCGTCTCTCTGGGGTGCCCTCGGGCTGAGATAAACCCATTGAACCTGAACCAGACCATGCTGGCGGAGGAAGCAAGAGACGAACGGCGCCGCAAGACACCCTTCGCGACTCGAATGACCCCGCTTTTTGTTCGATGCAGAGAATGTTTGATTATGAGCATGCCGATGAACCGTTTGTTCGCCTGTACGAGGTCTTTCCTGCTTACGTGGGTTGCGATCCTAACCCATGCCGAGGAGAAGCCAAAGCGGACCGTGCGCACCTGGGATGCAATTTCGGCGGGTTGGAGCCCCGGAGCCCGGCTGGTGGAAAGCGCCGGGGTGGAGCAAAACCGAAAACGCCGGATTGCCGAGTGGCGGCGTGCGATTGGCCGGTAACTCTAGCTCTTTACGAAAAACGTCGTGGGTGGTTTGGGGCGGTATTGCCGCGTCGCTGGGACTGTTTTCCCTGGCGGCCAGCATGTTCTTATCGATGTGGACGGCGGGGCAGGGTCAAGGCGCCGCGGACCTGGACATTGCCGCCATATGGGCCACCCTATGGTTTACGTTTTTTCAGGCGGGGGCATCGACGCTCCTCTCGGTAGCTCTGGGGCTGACCGTGGCCTGGAGTATCAGTCACCTGAGATTTCCTGGCCGCCACCAGCTCATTGCGCTGCTGTCGATCAGCATGGTACTGCCCACGCTGGTCGTCGTCCTGGGCCTGATCTCGGTCCTCGGCCGTCAGGGGTGGTTGAATCAACTGTTTGGCGCCGCGGGCTCGGCGGGTATCGGAGTTGCGATTTACGGGCTTGGCGGCATTCTGACCGCCCACGTCTTCATGAACGCGCCCTTCGCTGCCCGCCTGTTGCTGCAACGCCTGGATGGGGTGCCGGTAGAAAGGCTCAAGCTGGGGCGCAGTCTGGGGCTTTCTCCGTGGCAGCGTTTTCGATTCATCGAATGGCCTGCACTGGTATCGTCATTACCCGGGCTCTGCTCAACCATCTTCCTGTTATGCTTTACCTCGTTCGCCGTCGTATTGACGCTAGGGGGATCGCCGCGGTTCAACACGCTCGAAGTTGCTATCTACGAAGCGATCAAACTGGAGTTCGACATACAGCATGCCGTCGCAATTTCCCTGGTGCAGCTTGCCGTGTGCGGATTTTTTGTGGTCTCAGCGTCGATGTTCCGCTCGCAAGATCGTTCCCTGGCTATTCGGGCGGAACGGTTCTTGTGGCCAGAGCCGGCGATGCTTCGGCTGTTGCAGTCGGCGTTCATATTTATATTTGCATTGGCTTATCTGGCGCCCTTGCTCGCCGTTGTCGTTGACGGACTGGCGGCGGATCTTGCCGGGTTGCTTGCGCAGCGCGTCTTCGTGCGCGCCTTGATTACCAGCTTTATGCTGGCCACCCTGACTAGCGTCATAACGCTGGCCATCGCGCTCCTCATCAGCAGGGCCAGACAACGGTTGACGTCGCCACTTCACACCCGCCAGACGAGATGGGTGAGTATCCTGTCCAGCATGATGACGGTGAGCGGCACCATTTATCTGGCGATTCCATCGCTGGTGATGGCGCTGGGCTTTTTTCTAATTGCGCGCCGACTGGCATCAGATGTTTACGTGTTCGCCCCCTTGGCGCTGCTACTTGCCAATGTGCTGATGGCGTTGCCCTTTGCCCTGGTCATTCTTTACCCGGCGGTGCAGAAAGCCGGGTTCAAGCATGATCGTCTGGCAAGTTCATTGGGTTTGTCGGGATTCGCGCGTTGGCGGCTGGTCGATTTTCCCGCGATTCGCGCTGAAGTCGGGTTCGTTTCAGCTCTGTCCTTTTGTTTCTCCTTTGGTGACCTGGGGGTGATATCCGTGTTTGGAAATCGAGATTTCTCGACCCTGCCCTGGGTTTTGTATCAGAAGATGGGGTCCTACAGGACCACCGACGCCGCGGGGGTTGCATTGATTTTGCTGGTTACCACTTTTATTGTGTTTATCGTAGTGCCCAGGTTTTACCGGCTAAAGCGCGATGCTTGAAGTCATTCAACTGCGCTACCGACATGAGGGCGCTGTAACGCTGGAGTATCAGTACGATCTGGAAGTGGCGGCCGGGGAAATTGCCTGTTTGACGGGCAAAAGCGGGAGCGGCAAGTCGACCTGCCTGGACTTGATTGCCGGGTTTCTTGAGCCCCATTCGGGTCAGGTCAGAGTCGACGGCAAAGACATTCTGGCGCTTGCTCCGGAATCCCGCCCCCTGACAATCCTGTTCCAGAAAGACAACTTGTTCGAACATTTGAGCGCGGCGCAGAATGTCGCGCTCGGCATGAATACCTCGTTGAAGTTAACCGAAGCTGAGGGGCGGGAAGTGCAAAAGGTGCTGGACGGGGTCGGCTTGTTGCCCCTTGCGGGGCAGCGTGCGGGTTTGCTTTCGGGCGGAGAACAACAGCGCGTCGCGCTGGCCCGCTGCCTGGTCCGCAAGCGGCCTGTCCTGCTGTTGGATGAGCCATTTGGCGCCCTTGACGCGGATACCCGCGCCGACATGATTACACTGGTGAGAGAAATTGTTTCCAAACAAAGCCTTATCGCGCTCATGGTCACCCACGATTTCGATGAGTGCGAGCAGACCGCGGACCGCCACTATGAGCTTGGCAATGGACGCGTAGAAAGGCTGAAATAGGGTAAGAAAAGTTTCGACGGTTTCCAATACCAGTTCAATTTGTAGTCATCTTTCATCACCGGCGTTGATGGCTCAATCATGCAAGAAGTGATCCAAATCAACCGGCACGGAACGGCGCCGTGTTAATGATTAATTCGCGATAGGATAAGAGTTACCGGGTTGAAGACACTTTTGCGCTGGTTCGCATTGGCTGTTGCGGGCGCCGCAGCCGTTCTGGCGTTGGTGGCAATTATTGCCCCCCGCATCGAGCTCGGCAATATGCGGCCTCGGATCGAGGCGATCGGCGGGCAGGCGTTGGGTCGTTCGATACAAATACAGGGCTCGCTCGCCGTCAAACTTTCGCTGCCGCCGGTCTTCGAGGCGGCGCAGGTCCGTATCGGTAATCCGCCCAACTGGTCGAGCCCGGATTTTGTTCGAATCGAAAAAATAACCGCCACCGTCAGTTTGATGCCGTTGCTGCGCGGCCGGATCGTGATCGATGAAATCAATGCAAGCGGGGCGGGTCTTTCTTTGGAAGCCGCTGCTGACGGCCGCAACAACTGGACGTTTCCGGCCGGCGAAAAAAAGACCGGGGGCGGCGGCTGGAAACTGGTTGCCATCAACCAAGTGTCGCTAAGCGATCTGGCCGTGCAATTCAAAGACCAGCCGCAGCAAACCGCGGCTGAACTGGTTGTCGAGGAATTAACCGCGCAGTTGCCGGCCGATGATCCCAGCCGGATCAACATGGCGGGAACGGTCCAGGGATTTCCGTTCTCAATCGATGCGACGACCGCTTCCCTGAATAATTTGCTGACGTCCCACGAGCCGGTGCCGGTCAATGCGACAGTGGCGCTAAACGATAACCGACTCCAGATAGATGGCTCGGTGATCGCCACGCCGGAACGACAGGAGATCAACGCGAGCGTCGAGCTGGAAGGCGCACAAGTAGCCGATCTTGCCGCGATCCTAGATGCATCGTTACCCGCCATCGGAAAATACCGGCTAAAGGCTGAGCTCAGCGGGAACGCTGGCGCACTGGCGATTTCCGGCATCGACGGCCATCTCGGAAAAACGGCGTTTTCCGGCAATCTGCGGCTGGGAAGAACAGGCGAACGGATGCGGATAGAGGGGGCGTTGCAACTCAACATCGATGGTCTGGTAATTCAGGGGGACATCGGAGTCGATCGAATAGACGGTGAGTTCAAGGCAACGGCTGCATTGCACACGCAGCAAGCAGATGTTGGTGATCTGGTCGAACGATTTACCGATCTGACGGGCATCTCGGGCAAGCTCGGTGAGCTTGCGCTGAAAGCGTCCAGCTTCGGCGAAGAGACGCGGTCCCTGATCGAGAACCTGGGGCTGAATGTGCAGCTTCGGGACGCCGCGATGACCTACGGCAACGGATCCAGCGAAAAGCCGATTGAAGTTGATCTCGACGAGATGACGTTACAAGGTACGTACCGGCAACGGGCGCGACTGTCGGTTGACGGTCGCCTGCTTGGTGAAGCTTTTACGGCCGATGTCGAGCTGGGTGATCTTCCGACGCTTTTTGAAGAAAGGAGCCTGCCCTTTGATCTAAGGGCGACGGGTGCCGGCGCGGAGTTGACCATGAGCGGTCAGCTTGCCGATGAAACCAGCGCGGATGAGACAACGCTCCAGATTCAGTTGTCGGGCCAACGCTTTGGCGAGCTGGCGCCGTGGCTGGGGGTGTCGCCTGACTTCATGGCGGCGTATTCCTTGTCGGGTCAGTTAAGCGTGCAGAACGATCGAGACGCCTGGCGGCTGCGCGATCTGCATGCGCAAATCGGTCGAAGTTCGATCGACGGCGCGATTGGGCTTTCACGGCTCGATGGGCAGCCGCTGTTAACCACATCGCTGGCGTTTGATGTGATCGATCCTTTCGAGTTTGAACGCGTTTTCACCGCCAAGGGCTCAGCCGGGGAGCAGAAAGCCGGCGTGGGTGTCGACATGAACATGCCGATCCTGCCGACGGGTTTGAACTTGAAAGACATGGACATCGACATCGAGGGTAAGCGGGTCGTCCTGGAGCCTTCCGATATCACGGATATCGCATTCTCGACCCGGATACGAGACGGTCACGTGTCGAAAGCGCCGTTTCGAGGTACTTTGGCTGACACCGGCTTCACCGGCAATCTTTCCATCGACCTGCGTGGAAACATCCCCGAGATCGAGCTCGATCTCGAAGCGCTGGATGTCGATATCGGGAATTTTCTGCGCAAACTGCAACTTGCCACAGAGATCGATGCCCATTCCAAGCGGTTGACCGCGCATGTCGTCGCGCGTGGCGGCAGCATCAGCGAACTGCTTGACGATACCGAGATAAATATCGAGACCCATGCCGGGCGCTGGTTCCTCACCGATCCCAACCAGGCGGGCAGAGCGCATATCGAGGTCGTGGAGGGCACTGCCAAGGCAACCACTCGGACCAAACAGACCGTGGTCAAGCTGGACGCGCGCATCGACGGGGTGCCGATGGACTTCACTCTGGAAACGAAACGACTCCCGAAAAGCCCCGGTGGCAAGGAATTTCTCGATACCAAAATCAAAGCGATCGCAGCCGGCGCTGAGCTGACCATGCAGGGTTTTGTGCCGCGATTGAGCGGGCTGCGTGGTCTGGATCTGCACGTTTCCTTGAGCGGCAACCGGATCGATAGCCTCGATGAATTATTAGAGGTTGCACTGCCGCCGTTTGGGCCGTACTCCGTTGATGGGCGGTTAAGGATCGGCGATACCGAGTACAGCCTTTCAGATATAACGTTCCGGGTAGGCGAAACCATCGCGAAAGGACACCTCAAGGTTTCCACCGCGGGCGCCAAACCGGAACTGAGCGGAATACTCGAAGCCAAAACCTTTCGGCTGGATGATTTTCAACTGGGCGATTGGTCGCCGGTGGCGGTCACTAACGAGATAATCGAGGTTGAGACCGGAGAAAACGCGATTCCAAGAAAACCGGCGGAACAGGACAACGGTAAACATACGCAAGCAGAATCGGCGCAGCCGCTATTGAG
>CAMYOI010000093.1 GCA_947259955.1 uncultured Gammaproteobacteria bacterium | reverse complement strand
AAGCCGGCGGATATCCAGCATCGTAGAATCGCTTGAACTCATCGAATGTAGCGCGTTCGATGTCCAGTCGCGTATGGTCGTCGCGCGTGATATGAGCATCTTCCGACAGTTCAGCGTTGGCCCCGAACGGCACCACGGCCAGTGCAATCGTGACTATGCTCAGACTGCGTAACAATGTTTTCATAACCGGCTCCCGATCACGTTTTTTTTACGCCGAGTTTCGGCCCTTGTCCGGTAAATTCAGATTATCCCCCAATACACGTTGATTTCTCCTCTTTATTGACTGGCGCAGGTCCCTCGCCTTTTGGGGAGAATTAGGCCCATTTTAGCGCAAAGTAGCTATCCAAGAAATTTCTGTAGTTGGCATTTTCCCCGGCTTTTTCTTCAGCAAAGCTATTGGCCTGCGAACATTAATTAATTATTTTATATCATAAAGTTAGAAATGAATGCTCATGTTTTAATTCAAATACTATACGAGAGTTCGATGATTTGTGCATGATGATTATTCTTGCGGAGAGCTTTGCCGGTTGCGCTATTCTCAAACCTCCCGCTCGAGCTAATCGCGGGTTTCGATGGATTCCGACCCGCCCATATAGGGCCGCAAAACCTCGGGTATCGAGATACTCCCGTCAGCGTTCTGGTAGTTTTCCATAACGGCAACGAGTGTTCGGCCTACGGCCAGCCCCGAGCCATTCAGGGTATGCACGGGCGCCGTGTTCTTTCGGTCACCGGCAACTCTGAACCGGGCGCGCATTCTGCGCGCCTGAAAACCTTCGAAATTACTACAGGATGAAATCTCGCGGTACCGTTGCTGGCTCGGCAGCCATACTTCGAGGTCATAGGTTTTCGCCGACGAAAAACCGAGGTCTCCGGTACACAGACTTACGACACGATAAGGCAATTCAAGTCGTTGCAGAATAGTTTCGGCATTGCCGGTCAGTTCTTCCAGCGCATCGTAGGAATCGTCGGGATGGACGATCTGAACCAGCTCGACTTTTTCGAACTGGTGCTGCCGGATCATTCCCCGAGTGTCTTTTCCATAGCTGCCTGCTTCTCTTCTGAAGCAGGGGGTATGCGCGACGTGTTTGATCGGAAGGTCGTCCGCATCGAGAATCTGATCGCGGAACAGGTTCGTAACCGGCACTTCCGCGGTGGGAATGAGATACCAGTTTTCCTCCCGGGTGACGAACTGATCTTCCGCGAATTTTGGAAGCTGGCCGGTGCCGAACAAACTGTCGGAGTTCACCAGGTAAGGTACATAGGTTTCCAAATAGGCATGTTCGGTCGTGTGCACGTCGAGCATGTATTGAATCAGCGCCCGGTGCAGCTTCGCTAGCGGGCCTCGCATCACGACAAACCTCGAGCCGGTAATTTTTGCAGCGGCATCAAAATCCATGGCGCCCAGGTTCTGACCGATCTCGACATGGTCCCTGACGGGAAAATCGTATTCTGGAAATTCACCCCAGGCACGAATGAACTCATTATCGTTTTCATTGCTGCCGACGGGCACGGATGGGTGGGGCAGATTGGGCACGCCCGATACCAGGTCGCCCAACTCCTCCTGCAGCGTGCTCAATTCCTGCTCCTTTCGTTTCAGCTCGTCACCGAGTTCGTTCACTTTTTGAAGCAGAGCCGACGCATCTTCGCCGCGAGATTTTGCCTGCCCAATGGCCCTGGAACTGGTATTGCGCTCATTCTGCAGCGCCTGCGTTGCGACCTGAAGCGCCTTGCGCCGCGCCTCGACATCCTGGTAGCGATCCAGTTCGAACTCGAAACCGCGGGCACGCAGACGTTCCACAACGGTATCGATATCTTTGCGTAACAACTGAGTATCTAACATGTGCTGATCAAACTATTCATTGAGTTCCCCCGGCCAGCTCATGATGTGACCGGCACCGACTAGTGTGTCCAAATGTTTAATGATCTCCAAGACTTTGCCGGGCTCATCGAAGAACTCGATGACAACCGGCAGATCTGAACTGAGATCGAGCAGCCCCGCGGAATGCATCGTGCCGGATTTGCCGAAGCCGCTTACGCCCCTGAAGACCGTAACGCCTCTTACCTTCTCCTCATCGTGCAGTTTGGACAACAACTGCTTCAGCAGCCGGTCCGACTCCGTCAGATAGATTCGCACCATGGTAACCGCAATCGACATTAGTTTTTTGAATCTTCCATACTACAACTGTCTGGCCAGCGCAAAACCGGTCCAGGTCGCCGCAAGGCAGAGCATCACGCTGAGAACCACATTCATCATAGCTTTTATGTAAGCGCCTTCATTGAGCAGATTCAGAGTCTCCAGTGAAAACGTCGAAAAAGTCGTGAAGCTGCCTAACAAACCTATGAGTATCGCAGACCGCCAGACATCACTCACGATAGTGCGCTCGAGAAACAGGACGAAAAAATACCCTATGAGCAGTGAGCCCACGATATTCACGACCAGGGTGCCATAGGGGAATTCACGGCCCAGCACCCGGTAGACTCCGTTCGACAGTCCAAAGCGCAGCAACGCACCGGCTGCGCCGGCTACTGCGACGGCCAGCAGCTTTACGCCCAGCCCGAACATGGGGTTCCGTAAGCGTCAAACAACAATCTACTCCAGGCTCTCGTCAATCACGTCCACCCCTTCCGGGGGCGTCAAGGTGAATCGCGAATCCTCCGCCGGCTCGTTTTCAGTGCCATTGTTCAGGGTAATACGCGTGGTTTGACCGAGCCCATCAACCAGTTCGATGGTGCGCAATGCATCACCCTCGAAGCCGATGCGCATGTCGTTGAATCCGCTGTCGCTGTCCCGGGGTCTTATGCCAACCCATGCCAGGGATCCCGCCGGACCCAGGTCACGCACCTCGTAGTTTGTTGTGAAGTCGCCACTGCCGGCCAGTATCGTTGCCGGCGTGCGGCCCAGCAATTGTTCCTGTGGACGCACGGTGATCTGTTCGAGTTCTATATCGTAGATCCAGACTCGCGTGCCGTCGCCGACGATTGTCTGCTCGTTCGGTGGTTCGTAGTCCCACCTGAACCGGCCCGGCCGGGCGATTTGCATCACACCCGTACTCTCCTCGATAGTATTCAGCCCTTCGTCCAGGACCACCTGGTCGAACCGAGCAGTATAAGTAATCACGTTGTCGTAAAAGCGACCCAGGCTATCCAGTGAACCCGCGGCGGCAGCCCGGCCGGCATCGATTGCCAAAAACAATGCCAGCAGCAGCGCCGATACCACGCTGGGATTAGCGGCCGCATTTATTATCGTCATCACATTTCGCATCCGGTAATTAAAGAAATCGGCTTGCAGATTGTCTGTGTTCAGTTCTCCGGCGGAGGCGGAACCAGAACTTCGCGCTTGCCGTTTGACTGGAGCGGCCCTACTACGCCGGCCATTTCCATGGCCTCGATCATTCTTGCCGCACGATTGTAGCCTACACGCAACTGGCGTTGCACCGCCGACACCGACGCCCGTCTGGTTTCAGTCACGATCCGCAGCGCCTTGTCATAGAGCGGGTCCTCCTCGGCGTCGATCGGCCCGGCATCCCGCTGCTCGCCGGGGATGACTTCCACCGATGCCGGCGGACCCTCGAGCACCCCGTCGTCATACTCGGGAGCGCCGGCCTGTTTGAGGCCCTCGACTACCCGGTGCACCTCCTGGTCTGATACGAAACTGCCGTGAACGCGAACTGGCCTGCTGGTGCCCGGCGGCAGGTAAAGCATGTCGCCGTGGCCCAGCAGCTGCTCGGCACCAATCTGGTCCAGAACGGTGCGGGAATCGACCCGCGACGACACCTGAAACGCGATTCGCGACGGAATATTCGCCTTGATCAATCCGGTAATCACGTCCACGGAAGGTCGCTGCGTGGCCAGGATCAGATGAATGCCGGACGCCCTGCCCTTCTGCGCCAGTCGTGTGATGAGTTCTTCCACCTTTTTGCCCACGACCATCATCAGGTCCGCCAGTTCGTCGATGACGACGACGATGTACGGCAGCGCACCCAGGGGCGCCCTTTCTTCATCATTCACACTTAGCGGGTCGAAGATCGGCTTGTTTTCTTGATTGGCGCTGTTGACCTTACGGTTAAAACCCGCAATGTTGCGGACGCCGAGCGCGGCCATCAGTTTGTAGCGGCGATCCATCTCAACGATCGACCAGCGCAACGCGTTGGCCGCATCCTGCATGTCGGTGACGACCGGTGCCAGCAGGTGCGGGATACCGTCGTATACCGACAGTTCCAGCATCTTCGGGTCGACCATGATCATGCGGACTTCCTGAGGGGTGGATTTGTAGACCATACTCAGAATCAGGGCGTTGATGCATACGGATTTACCGGAACCCGTGGTGCCGGCGATCAATACATGGGGCATCTTGCAAAGGTCGACGACTACGGGCCCGCCGCTGATGTCTTTTCCCAGCATCAGCGCCAGCGGCGTACTGGCGTCTTCGTAAGCACGGGACGACAAACCCTCGACGAGTTGCACGGTCTCGCGCTGCTCGTTGGGTACCTCCAGGCCGATCACCGTCTTGCCCGGAATATTGTCCACGACCCGTACGCTTACGGTGGACAGCGCTCGCGCCAGATCCCTCGACAGCCCCTGGATCTGGCTGGCCTTCACCCCGGGGGCGGGTTCGATCTCGAACCGCGTAATTACGGGCCCCGGATGGACCGCTACGACCTGGACGTCAACGTTGAAATCGGCCAGTTTCTTCTCCAGCAGCCTTGACATGGCTTCCAGCGCCTCCCTGGAATAGCCCTCTTCCTGCGCTTGCGGCACGTCCAGCAGCGATAACGCCGGAAGCGCGGTGCTGTAGGTCTCGGTGGGTTCGAAAATGCTGGACTGTTGTTCCTTCTCCTTTCGTCCGCTGTCCGGTGCAATTCGAACCTTGGGCTCGATGCGCGGCGGCGGCTTATCATCGAGATGCAGGCGCTCCCGGATCGCCTTTACGCTTTCCCTGCGGGATTTTCGAGCCTTCACTCCCACCACGCGGTCCACGGTGGCGGTAAACTTGCTCGACACGTAATCGAAAAGCTTGAACACCTGTTCCCCGATTTCATCCATTAGCCAGAACCACGACAAGCCGGTAAAAAACGTAACGCCGGACAAAAACACGGTCAGCTGAATCACGGTTGTGCCGGCATAACCGAAAGAGCCCATCAGCCACTGGCTGATCAGCGAACCGCACACACCTCCGGCGGTGAACGGCCTGCCTTCGGCGATTTGATCGAAGTGCAGATACTCGAGTCCACACGCTCCCACGATGGTGCCGGCGAATCCCATGATGGTGATCAGGCTGCGCGCCCCGGTTCGCGATTCGCGCAGGGCGCGTTGTCTGTATATGCGCCAGCCCAGCCAGGCCACCATTATCGGAAAAAGGTAAGCAACATAGCCAAACCCCTGAAGGAGGAGATCCGACAACCAGGCACCAAATCGTCCGCTCGCGTTGGAAACACGGGAGCCGACGCCGGAATTCGACCATGCCGGGTCATTGGGGTCATAGCTCAACAGTGCAAGCAGCAGGTACAGCGCCAATGCTAAACAAACAAAGAACGCAGTTTCCCTGCCCAGGCGCGATACCCTGAGGGTCTTCCTCTTCGCCTTCGATTTAGTTGGTTTACTGCGTCGGGCCTGCGCCATTCCTGCTACCGAAAACTAGTGTTGTTCCGCCGGTTGGTTTACACCGCGCCGGAAAATGCGCGGCGCCCGTCTTGAAAAAAGCACGTTTTGCCTCACTGAATATACATGACGTAACATAAACAACTCGCGTACTGAAAATCAATTCAGTTCAGCGGGGGCCTGCCCGGGTTGTCATTCACGGTGCGGAATGACGGCAAGATTAAACTTCCCGGATGCCGGATAGGCGCCGTATCCCATCCCGGGAGTGGCTTTGGACTTAGTGTAATCGAACGATCCTATAGGTGCCGACTGCGTTATGAGTGAAAGTAAACGACACTGTCGTGTCCTCATCCTTGGCTCCGGCCCCGCCGGATACTGCGCGGCCGTCTACGCCGCACGCGCGAATCTTGAACCGGTGCTAATCACGGGTATTGAGCAGGGTGGGCAGCTGATGACCACCACCGGCGTCGATAACTGGCCTGGCGGTGTCGAGGGCTTGCAGGGACCCGAACTTATGGAAAGTATGCTCAGGCACGCGGAACGGTTCGACACCACGATCGTGTTCGATCAGATCCACAGCGTAGATCTGCGCCAACGCCTGTTCACCTTGACCGGCGACAGCGGGACATACACCTGCGATGCGCTGATCATCGCCACCGGGGCTTCAGCCAGATACCTGGGCCTCCCTTCCGAGGAAGCGTTCAAAGGCAAGGGCGTGTCCGCGTGTGCCACCTGTGACGGGTTTTTCTACAAACAGCAAGCCGTTGCCGTCATCGGCGGCGGCAACACGGCGGTAGAGGAAGCGATCTATCTTTCCAACATCGCTTCCAGGGTCACGCTGATTCATCGACGGGACAAGCTCAGGGCGGAAGCGATGCTGGTCGACAAGCTCATGGAACGCACCCAGGATAATGGCGGCAATGTGGAGATCATATGGGATCACGTTCTCGAGGAGGTGCTTGGCGATGATCAGGGCGTCACCGGTATCCGAATTCGAAGAAAAGACGCCGATGACCAACAGCAGCTCGATCTCATGGGTGTCTTCATTGCCATCGGTCATACGCCGAACACCGGAATATTCGAAGACCAGCTGGACATGACGAACGGTTACATTACCGTTGCCGGTGGAACCGACGGAAACGCAACAGAGACAAGCATACCAGGGGTTTTCGCCGCGGGCGACGTCATGGATCATGTGTACCGCCAGGCGATCACATCGGCGGGAACGGGTTGCATGGCCGCACTTGATGCCGAACGTTTCCTCGACCGTCAGGGCTGATCGGTTATACGCCATGGGCGACAAGGATTCAGACACGTTCAGGAGCGCAGTCGAAGGTGTCCGCGTGCTGAACCAGGACAAGGTCTTCCCGTCGGCGAACCAGCCAAGGCCGGTACCGAAACAGACGCGACGGGACGAGAAGGATGTGATAGACAATCTCCTGAGTGACGGCTACGGGGACTTCGAGACGGAAACCGGTGAAGAACTCGTTCACTTCAGATCAGGGGTGCAGAAATCCGTATTGCGCAAACTGCGCCGCGGTGAGTACACGGTTGCCGCCGAACTGGACCTGCACGGGCACACGGTTGACCAGGCACGCTCCGCCCTGTTGAACTTCCTCAGCAACGCGCGCCGCTCGCGGCACACCTGTGTGCGTGTCATTCACGGCAAAGGACTCGGGTCCCCGGGCAAAAAACCCGTTCTCAAGCAGAAGGTTCTGCATTGGCTGCGCCAACGGGACGAGGTGCTCGCGCTGTGTTCGGCCCGTCCGGTCGACGGTGGTACGGGTGCGGCCTACGTTTTGCTCAAGAAAAGATAAATTTTGTTGAAATTGCATCCTTTTCCATCCGTCCCTGCGAACAGGACGCCTGCTGGAACCACAAAACTGATTCTCGACCTGCCGGATATCCCGGCACGCGGCCTGCGCCGCGTGGTGTGGCAGCGCCTTTTCGGCAGCAGCCCCGGCCTCGCCGTGGCGGAACTCGGTGCAAAAATTGATCATCTAGTCGTCGCCGTCACCGAGGACGCGCAGTCCGCGCAAAAGCTCTTCGATCAGATTCGATTCTACAGCTCGACGGATCGATCGGCGTTTATGTTTCCCGACTGGGAGTGCCTGCCGTATGACCAGTTTTCACCGCACGCGGACATCATCTCGCAGCGACTGTCGATCCTGCAGCGAATGCCGTCGTTGTCGGCGGGCGTACTGGTTCTTCCGGTTTCAAACCTGCTGCAGCGACTCGCGCCGCGGGACTATATCGAAGCACGCAGTTTTTCCATAGAGCAGGGGGATTCCGTCGATATCGGCGCACTCCGCCAACGGCTCCTGGATCTTTCCTACCATGCCGTTAGCCAGGTACTCGAACCCGGCGAATTCAGTGTCCGCGGCGGCCTGATCGACATATTCCCCACGGGCAGCGGGCGACCGTTTCGACTCGACCTGTTCGACAACGAGATAGACACCATCCGCTATTTCGATCCTGACACCCAACTCTCTACGCAGACCGTCGACGAGATCGCACTCCTTCCGGCGCGGGAACTTCCCCTCGACAACGCGGGGGTCAAGCGCTTCCGCCAGTCTTTCCGCGCCCGGTTCACCGGCGACCCGAACAAGTTCGATATGTACCGGGATGTCAGCAATGGTCTTGCACCCCCCGGAATCGAGTTTTATCTCCCTTTGTTTTTCGAGCAAACGAACTCGTTCTTCGACTATCTGCCCGACCGGACGGTATTCGTTTTGCCGGACTCGATTTCCGAAGCCCTGAGCCGGGCAAGCATCGAAATCCAGGGACGATACGATCTCGTTCGTCCGGACACATCGAGACCCGTGCTCCCTCCGGAACTGTTGTATCTGAATGAGCAGGAAACAGAGGAAGCCCTGTCGCGATTTGCGCGAGTGGAAGTGTCTTCTTTCGGACAATACCCGGATGGCCCCGGCGTCCACACGCTGCCGAGCCGGGCGGTTCCCGAGTTTCATATCCAGCCGCGCAGCGATTCACCCTATAAGACCTTCTTCGATTTTCTGAACACCACGAACGACCGCTGCCTTCTCGTCGCCGAAAGCGCCGGCAGGCGCGAAGTCCTTCAGCAGCTCCTTCGGGATCACAGCCTGAACGCATCGACTTGCCCTGATTGGCAGGCGTTCCTGCGCAACGATTCCGCAAAGCTCGGTTTGACGGTATCTGAACTGGGGGAGGGCATGCGGCTTGCCGAGCCCGAAATCTGCGTCATCACAGAGTCACAACTATACGGCAACAAAGTACTCCAGCGCCGGCGCCGGAGCGCCGCGGCGCGGGACCCCGAGTCGGTAATTCGTTCCCTGTCGGAACTCAAGGACGATGACCCGGTGGTTCACGACGACCACGGCGTGGGCCGCTTCCGGGGCCTCAAGACGCTGGCAACGGGCGGCATCGAAACGGAGTTCCTGGTTATCGAGTACAAGGACGGCGACAAACTCTACATCCCGATCCTGAATCTGTCCGTGGTGAGCCGATTCATCGGCGGAAACCCGGAAACCGCGCCGCTTCACAAGCTGGGCAGCGAAGTCTGGTTGAAGGCAAAACGCCGCGCCCGCGAGAAAGCATATGATGTTGCCACGGAACTACTAGATGTCCAGGCCATCAGGCAGGCACGAAGCGGCGTTGCATTTTCCGCGCCCGACGACAGCTACGAGGCTTTTTCCGCATCGTTCCCGTTCGAAGAAACACCCGACCAGCAGCAGGGCATCGACGAAATCGTATCCGACATGATTTCCAGCAAACCGATGGACAGGCTGGTGTGCGGCGACGTGGGTTTCGGCAAGACGGAAATGGCATTGAGGGCGGCATTTCTGGCCGTCAACTCGGGTAGACAGGTGGGGGTATTGGTGCCGACCACCCTCCTCGCCCAGCAACATTACCAGAACTTCTCCGACCGGTTTGCTGATTTCCCCATTAAGTTGGAACTTCTGTCCAGGTTTCGTAGCGGCGTGCAGCTCCGCGAGTCCCTCGAAAACATCGCCGCCGGCAAGGCCGATATCGTGATCGGCACCCACAGGCTGCTGCAAAACGACGTCTGCTTCAAGAACCTCGGGCTCGTCATCATTGACGAAGAACATAGATTCGGCGTGCGGCAGAAAGAGCGACTGAAGCGTCTTCGCAGCAGCGTCGACGTGTTGACGCTGACCGCGACGCCCATCCCACGCACGCTGAATTCCGCCCTGTCGGGACTGCGCGACATTTCAATCATTGCGACACCGCCGCGCGCCAGGTTGTCGATCAAGACGTTCGTCCGCGAATGGAATGAATCGACCATTCGCGAGGCCTGCATGCGGGAAATACGCCGTGGCGGCCAGGTCTACTTTCTGCATAACGAGGTGCGCACTATCGACAGGCAGGCCGAGGCTCTTACTGCGCTTGTCCCCGAGGCCGAGATCAGGGTCGCTCACGGCCAGCTCCCGGAGCGCGATCTGGAGCAGATCATGAGCGACTTCTATCACCAGCGCTTCAACATTCTTCTGTGTTCCACCATCATCGAAAGCGGCATCGACATTCCCACCGCGAACACCATGGTGATCAACCGCGCCGACCGGTTTGGCCTCGCTCAACTCCATCAACTGCGCGGGCGCGTGGGCCGCTCCCACCACCAGGCGTATGCTTATTTGCTGACGCCACCCAGACGAGAGCTCGCGGGAGACGCCCTGAAGCGTCTGCAGGCGGTGGAGGCGCTGGAAGATCTGGGCGCCGGTTTTGCACTTGCTTCCCACGACCTCGAGATACGGGGCGCAGGAGAGCTGCTCGGCGAGTCACAGAGCGGCTTGATCGACGAAATCGGATTTACGCTGTATACCGAGTTTCTTGACAACGCCATCCGCAACATAGCGCAGCAGCGAGGGG
>CAMYOI010000092.1 GCA_947259955.1 uncultured Gammaproteobacteria bacterium | reverse complement strand
CTCAAGTTCGATCGGGTGAAGGCGGCAAGGGCCGTGCTCGGGACAAGATTGAAAGCGGAACGTTATCGGATCAAGACCGATGGGAGTGAGGTTGGGTAGATACATTGATGCGGCGACACGGCAATATTGCCACGACTGTCCGGAATGGCTTTGAAACCGGTCGCTGTTTATTGCGACTTCAGTGTGGGTTTTGTCGCGCTGCGATTTTTAGTGTACGGCCAGGTTCAGCTCGAAAAGCAAATCAGGTTAGCCGGCGGCTTTATACTTCATTGCGGCCGGTCGATGGTTTTGGCCTGCAACGCTCACTTACATTAAGGGTTGTACGATGCCTGCCCGATGAGGAGGTGTTCGAGAAACCTGAGGATTCAGGGGGCAGGCGTCGTACAAGCCTTAACGAAAGCGCCAGTTCAAAAAAATATCGCCAATGGCGGCAATGGGCAAGTTGCTGACCCATAGGGATCGGGTCGCGACAGGCTGCTTCGGTAAGACTCTTGTCCGCCAGCGCAGGGACTTATTAAGTTCCCAATCGTTACCCCCCTTTAGGAGAAATGCACTGAGTGCCAGCCAGTGTCGCCCAGCCAAAAACAGGACGCGAGCGGGTGTGGGGCAACATCTTTTCAATTTCGATGGTTTAATTCGTTCCCTTCGACGCAAGGGTCGGGCCTTCCTCCGACGACAGTTGAACTTTAAGCGGCTGCTTCGCGTCGACGTGAATATCGCGCTGTGGAAAGGCAATCTCGATTCCCGCCTCTTTGAAGGCCGAGTCGATCGCGGAGTGCAGATCGGTGATGACCCCGACCCGGCCATCGAGATTCGGCATGTAGCAGCGCAGCACCAGATTGAGGCTGTTATCACCGAATCCCTCGAAGCTTGCGATCGGAGCAGGGTCGTTTAGAATCCGAGGATGCTCCTGCGCGACTTTCACGAGAAGCGCTCGAGCGTGCTCGGTGTCGGCACCATAGGCACTGCCGACATTGATGATGATCCGGTTGAGCTCATTCGAGAGCGTCCAGTTGAGGACGTTTCCCGTAATGAAGCGCTTGTTGGGCACGATGAACTCCTTTCGATCCCAGTCCGTGATGGTGGTCGCACGGATCTGAATCCTAGACACCGTGCCGCTGGAGCTGTCGATGGTGACCACGTCGCCAACCCGAATCGGTCGCTCGAAAAGCAGTATGATCCCGGATATGAAGTTCGCGACGATCTCCTGCAGGCCGAACCCGAGACCGACACTGAGCGCCGCGACCATCCACTGGAGGCGTGACCATTCCATACCGAGGTGGTTAAAGATGAGTATGATGCCTGCGCCAGCGATCACGTAACGGGAAAGAGTCGTAAAAGCGTACTTCGCCCCGGCGTCAAGAGAAGTACGGTTCAACACCGCAAGCTCAAGCGCCCCTGGCAGGTTCTTGGTGCCGACATAAGTGAGGACACCGAAGAGCAGGGCAAGGCCCGCGTCGGCGAGAGAAATGGAGACTAACCCGTCCACACCCTCGATCTTTCCAGGGTATCGCCAGAGCGTAATGTCGTCCAGAATACCGAGCGCCGGCAGCACGGCTGACCACGTGACCCAGAGCCCCACGATGGCAAGCAGACCCATGACGGTGCGGATCAGGCTGCCGGTCTGAGTCTGTATGGCTTCCAAATCAATCTCTGGTTCTTTGACTTCTTCGACCTCGTCTCCATCTTTTTCTGATGTCGCCGCCTGCGCCCTTTCTTTAAGCGTTTGCTCCTGCTCATCTAATGCCCGCTGATAGGCAAGGCGGCGGTGCGTCACGTAGAGCCAGCGCATGAGACTCTCGCTCACAATGAGAAGCGCGATTACGATCCACGCCGTAGCCTGAAGGCGATCCTGCAGCTGGACCGCGGAGTAGTGGTACCCGAATACCGAGAGCAGCGCGAGCGATAAAGGCGCCGCCACCGCGACAGGCATCCAGACGTAGCGGAGCTTTGTTATTAGGCCACCCGGGTGGCGCTCTACGAACGAGTTCAGGAGTGCGCCTTGCGGGCGCAGAACCCGGCTTAGGAATATGGAAAGTGCGAGCATCGCTAAGACGAACGCGACACGCCCCAAAGAAACCCGGATCGCCTCATCGTCATAGGTTTCTACCATCCAAATTACGAAGCCGAGCGGCAGAACGATGATCGCAAGCCACCGCAAGTGCCAGCAAAGCCCTTGTCGTGCGGCGGAGGGCCAACCAAAATGCTTGTCGCCCACACCGGCATCTTGCACCAACACATTGAGAAAGGAAAAACCGAACCCGATCAGGGCGACGGCCAGCAGCCCGCCACCAACGGCTCGGGAGAATGGGTCGCCGGTTACCGATGCGAACAGCGGCCAGCCGATTACAACCCCGATCAATGGCCACGCAGCCGCAAGCACGATTGTAGCCACCAGCGCGCGCATCGTTAACGAGAGCGAATCGGTGCTTACGTTGCCAACGTCGGCCGCTCCCGTCGCAAATTCATTTCTTGCGCGGCCGCGTAGAGCAAAGGCAAGGATAAACGCTAACAGGCCGACGAGCCAGGCCACCGGTTCCAGCGGTACCGACCTCCGAAGGTCACGTGCAGCGCCCATCCAGTGCTTCGGGTTAGTGAACCAACCCAGCGCCGGCGCCATCCCGGCAAGCGTTGCCGAGGACACCGGTGGCGCGCTCCGAATCCACAGCAAATGCTCGTCGATCAGCTGACTGAAATCGGCGGACTTTGCAACAAGCGCTCGCTCCGCGTTATCGAGCTTGCCGAGTTGCTTGATATAGCGTCCATAGTCCTCGTGCAGTGCCGTGGCGAGCTCCCGCTGCTTTTGTAGTGCCTCGATCAGGTGCGGAAGCGCCTCGCGCCTCAGGCTATCGGCAACCGGTGGCTCGATGGCATCGACGATACGAGTGGCGACCTCGGTGGGCTCAGCCAGATCTTGGGTGGTGGCCTTGGAGTCAAACTGACGGTCAGCGGCGCGACCGGTTTCTTCTTGTATCTTGCGTGCCAGGGAACGGTAGGCACGCATCTTTGGCAGCGCATCACGCTGCTTGCGCAGCACGAGCGCAATCGTGTCGTTCAGCCCCGCCAGCTGCACCCGTTCCTGAACGTCGGTAAAATTCTCTTCAACTTCCTTCAGCCGCGACTCCGCACGCGCCAGCTGTGCCGTGATGTCGGCCTCCTTGTCCGCCAGGTCCTGGATCTCCTTCGCCAGCGCGGCGTTCTGCTCGGCGACGGCGAGAACCTCCTTGGGCATCTCCGCCAGCGCTGCCTTGGCCGCTTCCGCCTCCCGCGCGCTTGCCTCCGCCTCATTCTCTTGCTGGCGCTGGACGACGGTCTGCCAGGCGGCCAGAGCACCTTCGGCAATCTCCACCTCGCGTTGCGCCAGCTCCAGCTCTGCCTCAAATAGATCCACGAGCTGGTCGTTAGCACTCAGCTCTTGCTCGAACAAGGCGACTTCGGCGTTCCTCATTCGCTGGCGCGCGTCGAGGGCCAACTGGCGCGCCTCGGCGACGCCCGCCGATTCTTCCGTCGAGGGCGGTGTCGCGACCAGCTCGTCAACTTTAGCCAGACTCGCCCTCGTCTCGGCGAGACTCGACTGAAGAAGCTCCGGGCGCTGCCGTTGCAACCCGAGTGCGTCAGTCGACGTCTGGACGCGCTGACGTATAGTCATCAGCGTACTTTCAATCTCGCGCAGCTTTTTTTCAGCCTCGGCAACAGACGTCTTCGCCATCAGCTCGTCAGTGTCGAGGGTTGGTGCCGCGAGCGCCAGCGCTTCCCGGATCTCTGCTTGCCGTGCAGGGGCTTGACGAAGCTTTTCCGAGAGCTTTTCGGCCTCGATCGTTAGGGCATCGGCACGCTCGGCGGCCGCGACCGCCTCGTTGAGTAACTCGACAATCTTTGCCTTTTCCTCAGCAGAGATATCTTGCTGTGCCTCGAGCGCCGCCACACGCGCCTTCAAGCTGTCTGCGGAACCCGCCTGCTCGTTCGCCGAAACGACCGCACTCGTCACACCCGCGAGCGACTCCGATTGCTGCGCCATGGCGGCGTCTGTTGACAATAGGGTTAAGCACACAAGCAGGCTCGAGATCCGCACAGCAGTAAGAAACTCCGGCAAGGATCGTGCCGCAAGGCGAACCGGGAATCGCGACACAGCCTGTGATCGTTGGTTCAAATTCATGGACTGCGCCTCGAACATCTACTTCGTCGGCTCAATAGATCTGACAGCGGAGGCTCTCTTTTTAGCGAACAAATGAGCGGACCAAACAATTGCGCCTACTCCTGCTAGAACGGCAAAAACTAGTAACTCATAGTGCACAATTTCGCCAATCATTAGTTCAAGCGTTTGCCCAAACAGATAACCCAGGGTTCCAATGAGCACTGCCCATATAGATGCCCCGATCATGTTCAATATCAAAAAGCGGGCTGGTGCAATCCTGCTTGCCCCAATCAAAAATGGTGTCACCGTGCGCAATCCATAAAGAAAACGAAACCCGAGAATAAGCCATACCTGGTGATTTTCGAGTAAGGATAAGACCTTTGCTGATTTAGATTTCCAGCCCGGTCGTTTTGCAAGCAAAGCCTCGCCCTTGGTGCGGCCAATATCAAAGTAAAGCTGGTCACCAAACAATGTGCCCAGAAACGCGCACACAATTACCCATGGTAATTCGAGGTAGCCGCGATGTGCAGCAAAGCCTCCAACAGGGTGCCACCCACAATCGCAGCATACCCATATGTTGATATCAGTTCTTCTAGTGACATTACCTTTTTTGGTCGGTCCACGCCAAATTCAGGGGGAACACCGTCTGAATATACCGGTTCCGCTGGAAAGACTCATTGCTCAGTAGTTCGACTATCGAGGACGGCAGGCACGGCGGCCCACTAGCTGCAAATGGTCCTCGATCCGGCCCCATAACGATTGCAGTTCAAAGCATTTAAACCTGTATTAAAGCTGTCTTTCGATACAAGCCCTAACAATCTGCTTCGATCAGTATCTCATCGTTGCCAATGTAATTTTTCGCTTAATCAGCCGAATCACCGCAGAACACATACCAACACCGATCGCGTCGGTTACGGCATGCGGCGTGAAGGGCGAGAAGCGAATAACACAAGATAACACCGCGACGCCCGGACACGAAATCTCAACGCGGCGAACATGCTCCGGCCATATCCGGGAGTATAAACTTTTAAGTATGTAGCTGTCGCTACTTTAGCGCCATGCAGAATCTCTCGTCGGCTTCAGAGTCGAAGTGCCTCGGATGTCGTATTCGATTCTATGACAAACTTAAGATAGCAAGCTACCTTCGGGTTCACTCTCCCCGTTACGCGCTACTCGTATGGATTCCCAACTGAGGCTTACCGTGCGCTGAGTGCAATGCATAGACATCGAAATTCTGAGTAGAATTCCAGATCATGTCGGCCCTCGACAATAGAGCCAGAATTATGAACAACCTAGAACCCCTGCAGTCCCTACTCCTCGACGGTCGCGGCGGCACGCGCCCGGGTGACCCCGCGGAATTCGACGAACGTGTGACCGGCCAGGTACAGTGGCTGCACCTTGAATACAAGGATCCGGCGTCAATCGAATGGCTGCGGAATCAGTGCGGCATCAACGAGGTGTTTGTCGACGCGCTGTTGGCAGATGACCCACGGCCGAGGAGTTTGGTACATGGTGACGCGCTACTTGTGGTTCTGCGTGGTATCAATCTGAACTCTGGAGCTGATCCCGAGGACATGGTATCACTCCGGTTATAGGTTAAAGCAGATCGAATACTGACCCTTCGGCACCGACGGCTCGTATCCGTGCAGGAGGTAGTCAACCAGCTCGCAGACGGGAATGGACCAACCTCCTCCGGTGATCTGCTGCACGAGATCGTCGATCGCATACTCTGAAAGATAGGTGAGGTTGTCAGCAAGATAGAAGAGACTGCTGACGAACTGGAAGAGTTGGTGCTCACCGCCGAGAGGCGCGAATTGCGGGCCCTCCTTTTCGATCTTCGCGGGCAGTCGATCGCCTTGCGCCGCTTCATCGCGCCGCAACGAGAAACGATCGGACGCTTGTACGCAGAGCGCGTGTCCAGGCTGGACGATGAGACCCGGGCACGCCTGCGCGAGGCCGCCGACCGCATTACTCGCCACCTTGAAGACCTCGACGCGGCGCGCGAACAGGCGGCGGTCACCTACGAGGAACTGTCTGCCCGACTTGCCGAACAGATGAACGACACCATGTATCGGCTATCCATCGTCGCCGCGATCTTCCTGCCTCTGGGCTTGCTTACCGGCTTGCTGGGCGTCAATGTCGGCGGTATCCCGGGCACCGAATCCTCCATCGGGTTCGCCGTTGTGACCGTATCCCTGCTGGTACTCACTGTGCTGCAGTGGTGGTGGTTCAAGCGACGCAGCATGGTTTAATAATGGTCCTTCTCATGCGGCTTCTCTGGACGATCGGTCTTGCCGTTATACCTGACACACGAACTCTTCCACGCATGCGCGTAGGTATATGACTGCGATCCACCCCGTCACGTTGGCTTAGAACAATCGCTGAATTTCTCAGCTTTCCTAATACAAAGTGCACGCCCGCGAAGGCAGCACTGCGTGAATTCAGCTGAACTCTGCATATGCTGGGCACCGGCTCCATCTCACTGTCGGTGTATTGATCTCTGGTTGTGTAAGCTGGGCAATTACTGCCCCTTATCAACGCCATCAAATCAGCGACCAGCTCATTTGGGGTCGATTCGACCATTTAATAATGCCGATATTCCTTGTTCCCGAATGACGCTTATCGCCGCCATAGCGGCCAGAGCAAATAGGACTTGGGCGGGGAGATTTCTATGAGTTCCGTGAGTCGGGACCCGGCCATAACCCGCCGGTCGGTGGGCGTGCTGGGAGTGGCGGTAACGTGCTGAAAGCAGCCCTTCCCGGTTAGCACGTGGGGCATGAGCTTGCGCCTCAAAATATGCGCCATTCGAGGCGCGCGCGACGTCGATCACTGACGCAGAGCCATCGTAAGATAGTTCACGCCCTTCAATCAGGCACGATTTCGAACAGCGGGTTTCCAATTGAACCTGAAGGCGGCTTGACGCCGAGATAATCGGCGAGTGTCGGCGCGATATCATAGGGCGTGATCGCACGACTCACGGCCCCGGCCTTCAGGTCGGCACCTACGAAAATCACCGGTACGAACGTGTCGTAGCGCCAAGGCGAGCCGTGGGTCGATGCCACCGTGAGGCCGTCGAAGTCGTTGATGAAGACGTTCGGCTCGAACACGACGTAGATGTCTCCGGACCGCTTCGGATGGAAGTTGCGCAGGATAGTGCGCATCAACAGGGTATCAGGTAGGCTGTCAGTGCGAAGCGCGGTGCTGGACACTGCGGCTGCCACACCGTCAAACTTCACCAGTTCGGCAGCAACAGCCTTTTCCACTTCCGTCTGGTCTAGGCCCTTGTCGCGGATGAGTTCGAGGTTGAGATAAACGTATGGCTGGAAGAAAGCCTCGATGAGTTCCTCGCCGATACCAAACTCCTCTTTCAGCGCCGTGATGGCCGGTGTCTTGTCCAGCGCATCGGTGTCGAAATAATGGGCGTCTTCGATGCCCAGTTCGTGCAGGTGTCCCGGGACTTCCGGCTGGCCGTGGTCGGCGGAGAGCACGATCAGGGTATTTTCCAGTCCTATTTTTTCGTCGACGTACGCGAAGAGCTTCGCCAGCGTGCGGTCAAGTCGCGCCAGGTTATCTTCCGACTCGAGGCTGGAAGCGCCGAACATATGGCCGACATAGTCGGTCGAGGAAAAGCTGATGGCGAGGTAGTCGGGAACCTCGTCTTGGCCAAGTTGCTCGTTGTCTAGTAGCGCTGTGGCGAAGTCCAGGGTCAACTCGTCCCCGGCCGGGCTGAGTGTCAGTCGCGTCGTAAAGTACTTGTCGTCCGCCGCACCGTAAGGATGCGGAAAAGTTCGGCCGAAGCCGGGGAAATCGATCTCGTATTCGCGGTCGTCGGCATCACCGAACAGATATTTCGAAGAATCTTGCAGCAGTACCCAGGACTTCTCCGCGTAGGCCTGCGCAGGCTTGCGCGCATTCCAGGCCTTCACCCAGACCGGGTACTGATCGTAGTAGTAGCTGCTGGTGACAAACTCACCACTGGCCTTCGAAAACCAGAAGGCCTTTCCCGCGTGCCCGGCCAGCGATACCGCGCCGCGGTCCTTAACCGACACCCCGAATATCTTCGACTTTCCGCCATAGTGCACCGCGAGTTCATCGCTGAAGGTCGAGGATAGGATAGCTGTCGGCGAACGGCCGTCTACTTTGGCTGCCTTCTGCGTCGGATCGATCTCGGTATCTTGATCAACATCAGCGCCGGCCGTTAGCAGATGGTGATCCGGGTCCTCGATATTGTAAGCGAGGCGTCCTGCTTCGCGGTCGAACCACACATTGCCCACCATGCCATGTGTTGCGGGCACGGACCCTGTTGCCAGCGAGACATGACCGACAATGGTCTCGGTGTTCGCGTGCTGGTAATGGGCATTGGTGTAGTGAACGCCTTGATCCATCAAGTACTGAAACCCGCCTTCGCCCAGCACATGGGCATAACGTCTCGGCAAATCACCACGCAGCGCATCGACTGTGATTTGTAAAACCAATCGCGGCGGCTGCATTGGCTCTGCCGCGATAAATTCAGACGCCAATAACAGCCCAATGGTCAGTAAACCGGCCTTTAAATAACGCATCGTCCGCCGCACTCCTTTCACGTTCTTCGTTTCTCACCAGATGGGCAGCATACAGAACCTATCCTGCAAAACAACCGCGAACAAGCGTTCGTCGATGCCCGCCGGGCCATCGTGCGGCCGGCCGCACTCGTGCTCGACGGCGACGAATTCTCAATAGAGGCGCTCTCGCACCCGTATAAGGCTGTTTCCGTGAACCGCGCATTAAATATTCAACCCTCAATGAACCTGTCAAACTGGCCAAGGCACGGTGGGCGCGCGCGTTGCTAACCAAAGGCATAGTTATTATGCTTCTATTCGTAAACTGAATAGAGACGCGAGAGCAGGAGGACCTAGCATGATCCGAGTCCAACATGGGGCAGGTTAAGGCTTCACAGGGCCTGCAAGCAAATATGGACCATAGCTTTATGCTACCGGAACATGTGCGCGCGAACCCTGGTAATGCGCCTGCGAGGAACACGCACTCATGGATGTCGTATGTTCCGATTGCGCTTGTCGCACTGATCGGTGTACTGGTTACGTGGTATTCATTCAACACGGTCACTGACTTGGAGCGCCAGCGGGTGCAGCAGGCCTTTCATGCAGCCGCCAGCGACCGCGTCCTGATGGTTCAGCGTGAGATCGAAGAAAGACTCGCCGTAGTTCAGGATATTGGCAGTTTCTTTGGTGCATCACAGTGGGTCGGGCGACGTGATTTTCGCAAGTTCGTTGGGCCTGTCCTGAAGCGTCATTCGAGCATAACAGCACTCCAATGGATTCCTCGGGTAACCGAATCAGAGCGTGCGTCATTTGAAGAAGAGGCCCGCCGCAGCTTTACGAGGTTTCGCATTCATGAAACTGACCCGGCAGGTGATCTGGTCAGCGCTGAACGGCGTCCGGTACATTTTCCTGTTCTCTATGTGCAGCCCTATCAGCTCAACAAGAAATCACTGGGACTTGATCTGGCGTCAGACCCGGAGGTCCTGGACGCGTTGCAGAGAACACCGGACACCGGACAGATACGGGTCTCACCCCGCATTCCCCTGGTTCGTGAGGGTGGTGTCGAATACGGTTTTGCGGCCCGACTGCCGGTCTATAACAAGATAGATTCAGACGAGGTTGAAGCCGAAGAAGAACAGGAAGAGCGAGAGGAAGATGTGGCGCTGAACACCTCGGAAAAGCATCCATTGCAATTGCGCGGGTTTGCCGCCGGGATTTTTCGTATTGGCGAGATCATTGAAAGTGCCCTGCAGAATCTCAGCCCGAGCGGCATTGACATGGTCATCTACGATGTTTCTGACGAGGATGAAAGACAGATTCTCTATCAGCATTCCTCTAGAATGCGCATTGCAGACACCGGTCAACGCGATCCTGGAGACGGGGATTCACGGGAAAACAGGGAGCTCGTCCAGCCTATCAGCGTCGCGGACCGTCAATGGGAAGTGTTGTCAACCTCGGTTTCCGGGTATTTCCAGCCAGACCCCTGGAGTGGATGGGTCACCCTTGCGGGGGGATTGCCATTCACGGCCTTAATGACAATATACCTTTCCACGCTGGTAGGACGCGCAGCCAAGGTAAAACATCTCGTGGCCAAGCGCACGATGCAACTGGTGGAACTCAACGAAGCGCTTAACAGCGAGATTAATGAACGTCTGAATGCCGAGAAGGAACTTCAGGGACTGAATGAAACCCTGGAACATCGTGTAGCTATCCGCACTGCCGAGGCAGAACGGCATGTGAAAGAACTGGAACAGTTTGCCTATGTAACTTCGCATGACCTGAAAGCACCGCTGCGAGGTATCGCAAATCTGGCCACCTGGCTGGAGGAAGATCTGAGTGAAAAACTGACCGAAGCGACCCGCGAAAAGCTGGAGC
>CAMYOI010000091.1 GCA_947259955.1 uncultured Gammaproteobacteria bacterium | reverse complement strand
GCCGGTCGCTCCGATCCGGTTGTGACGGCCTCCGCAAGTTCGACATTGGCGGCGTAGGCGCACTGACTGCAGACGGCAATCGCATCTTCGCCGGATTCCGCCAGCACGTGAAATTCGTGGGAAGTGCTGCCGCCTATGGCACCGGAGTCGGCGCTGACGGCGCGGAACTCGAGCCCGCAGCGCGAGAATATGCACCCGTAGGCCTGATACATCTTCTCATAGGATGCCTGAAGTCCGTCCAGATCCACGTCGAAAGAGTAGGCATCCTTCATTATGAATTCCCGGGCACGCATCACGCCGAACCTGGGGCGGATCTCGTCCCTGAACTTGGTCTGGATGTGATAAAGATTCAACGGCAGTTGACGATAACTCTTAATTTCACTGCGGACGATGTTTGTTACAACCTCTTCGTGCGTCGGCCCCAGGCAGAAGTCTCGCTGATGACGGTCCTTGAATCGCTGCAACTCCGGTCCGTATTCGACCCAGCGCCCAGATTCCTGCCAGAGTTCCGCAGGCTGGACCGCAGGCATCAACAGTTCCTGGGCGCCCGAGCGGTTCATCTCCTCGCGCACGATCTGTTCTATTTTCCGTACGACCCGCAATCCGAGCGGCAGCAGATTGTAGATAGCGGCAGCAGATTGTAGATTCCGGCCGCAACTTTGCGGATCATACCGGCGCGGAGCATGAGTTGATGGCTGATTATCTCGGCATCAGCGGGTGTTTCTTTCAGGGTTGCCAGCAGGAGTCGGGAAGCGCGCATTTTCAGGTCAGGGTTATGTTCGTTGGTCGGCAAAGCCGTATATTAACCGTAAAACCCGGACAATCTATATTTTGCAAACACTTCGTACGAGCGTGTATGTGCCAATACAAAGACCGTATCCAAACTGCTACTATTGCCCGAATGGGTAACCGGGGGCCAATAAATGACAAAATTGCAGACCAGGCCCAGCTGGAAGAGTGTCCGTCGATTTCATGAAGGCATCGAGCGCGAGGAAAAAACAAAGGATTGCTTCAAGTTGCTGAACATGATGGAAGATGTCACCGGTAAGCGTTGATTCGTTGACTACCCGGAGGGCTGACGCGAGCGACGCACTGGTCCTGCTGGAGATGTCCACAGACATGGGATTGGAGTGTAACGCCGGAGAATTCAGCGATCACCTTTGGGAATTGCTCAATAGTGCCGAGAACGAGGTCTTCGTCGCCCGCTTCAATGCTACCATTGCGGGATGGGCGCACGTTTTCGTAGCGCGGCGTTTGGGAATTGCGCGATTTGCTGAAATTGGAGGTCTTGTGACCGGGCAACAATACCGGCACAGAGGTGTAGGGAGGGTGCTCGTCCGGGAATGTGAAAGATGGGCAAGGCATGATCACCATGCGTATTTGAGAGTGCGCTGCAACGCGCGGCGCCGGGGCGCTCATGAATTCTATGAGAAGACCGGATTCGAGAAAGTAAAAAACCAGTTTGTTTATGAAAAATGCTTGTAACGAAATTACGCTGGCTGCTACCGACCTCGGCAGCCCCTTCGTACCCGGCATTCGTAAACGTTCGCCGCAGCGAAAGGGCAAATGACTGACGTGTCAGCAGAGTTCGATCGCCAGCGCCTGCAGATGGTGGCTGATCAGATCGCGGAACCTTTGGACAGTCGTCCGCCGGTGCGCGATAAACGCGTTCTGCATGCCATGCGGATCGTTCCCCGACACCGTTTTGTCGATGAACAGACGGCAGATCTTGCGTACATTGATCGGCCCCTTCCCATCGGGCACGGCCAGACCATCTCCCAACCGTATATCGTCGCGTTCATGACGGAGTTGCTTGATCCCACGCCAGAGCACGACGTTCTGGAGGTTGGGACCGGTTGCGGTTACCAGGCAGCCGTGCTGGCGGAGCTGGTAAGACACGTTTATACCATTGAAATCGTCCAGCCGCTGGCACAAGAAGCGAAGTCGACTCTCGAAAAACTGGAATATGAAAACATTTCCGTCAGGGCGGGTGACGGCTATCTGGGTTGGCCCGATGCGGCCCCGTTTGATCGTATAATACTGACAGCCGCACCGGATCACATACCGCAACCGCTGGTCGACCAACTCAAGCCAGGTGGACGGATGGTATTACCGGTTGGTGAAATCTGGAGCACTCAACAGCTGACGCTGGTTACCAAGGATGAAGCCGGCAACGTCAACCAACAGGCCGTGATGGCTGTGGGATTCGTACCGCTGACAAGACGGTAGGATTCTGTCCGGTCATTCGATGCTGCAGCCGACCGTGGTAAAAATGCCGCGCCGTCAGGCCTTGAGCTTATGGCTGCACACGGTTACTGCCCGACCGCTTGACAGTGAGGATTATACTTTGTTCTCAACCCGAATCATGACGCTGTGAGCATAACTATCGAGTCCCAGGATAATCATGTTTTTAAAGCCGGAGTTACCGGCGGGATCGACCTTGGCTTAGCCACGGAATTTGCCGAAGCCGGTTGAATGGATCCTCTCGCACGTTCCCTAAGAAACGGGCTCGTTTCCGATTTGCTCGGCCGGGATTCACTGAAGCGTGAGAGTGGGGAGTGGATCGAAATTGCTCTATCCCTGCCGACCAGCTACATCGTGCCGGTGAGGGGTGAGAATTGCCTGTTCTACAAAAAACCACACTTGCACGCCGCTTTATTTCCTGCAAATCGCATCGCAGAAAAAATCGTTGCCGAGGCGCTGATTTATCTGGGTCATCACGGCGAGCGGGACTTTTTTGCCAGTTCGGTGCCGGATTCGGTGGAAGGGGATTGGTGGGCGACGCAGGACGAGCACCTGTCATTCGAAAATTTATGGCACGCTGGATCGCGGATCGACCAGTTCGAAGCATCGCTGCTGGCCTACGCGCGCGGCATGTGCCACTGGCATGAACGATCGAAGTTTTGCGGTATTTGCGGCAACCCAACCCGTTGTGACAGAGCCGGCCACCTGCGCGAATGTACTGACCGGCATTGTGGCGCCAAGCAGTTCCCGCGCACCGACCCCGCGGTCATAATGCTAGTGCACGATGGAGATCATTGCCTTCTTGGAAACAAACATGGCTGGCCGGAAAACCGGTTCTCGACCATTGCGGGATTTGTCGAGCCCGGTGAGACGATCGAGCAGGCTGTGGTGCGCGAAGTCAAGGAGGAAACCGGCGTGGATGCTGACTGCCTGGAGTATCACTCGTCTCAGCCCTGGCCTTTTCCGGGTTCGGTGATGCTGGGTTTCCATGCCCGCGCAACCAGCACGGAGATCGCACTCAAAGACGGCGAACTCAGGGATGCACGCTGGTTCAGCAGAATGGAGGTCGAAGCGGCAAAGGCAAAGACCGGCTGGCTTCGCCTGCCGTCGCGGATCTCGATTGCAAGACGTCTGATAGAAGACTGGTGCGATTCATGAAGACGGCGCACCCCAGGCGATAGAATATTCACAGTAACACCTCAACTTGGAGTATTTTGATGAATTATCAGGGACAAGCGCTCACCGTCACGACGGACGATGGCATCGCCGAGCTGCAATTCGATCTCAAAGGCGAGTCGGTCAACAAGTTCAATTCGTTAACTCTCGGGGAACTCAAGGAAGCGGTTGCAGAGCTGTATGGGACCCCGGGCATCAGTGGACTTCTATTGACCAGTGCCAAGAATGTCTTCGTGGTCGGTGCGGATATCACCGAATTCACTAATTGGTTCGACGTTCCGTCAGCGGAGTTTGCCGCGCACATCGTCGATATCCACGGTGTGTTCTCCGCACTCGAGGATCTTCCGTTTCCCACCGTGGCGGTGATCAATGGTTTCGCCCTGGGCGGCGGTTTCGAGGCGACGCTTGCCTGTGACTACCGTGTGATGAGTACCAAAGCCCAGGTCGGGCTGCCGGAAGTCAAACTCGGCCTGTTCCCAGGCTGGGGCGGCACCATCCGACTGCCGCGGTTGATAGGTCTGGACAATGCCATAGAATGGATCGGACTTGGCAGACAGCAGCGGCCGGATGACGCACTGAAGATCGGTGCAGTGGATGCGGTCGTCGAACCCGCGCTGCTGAAGGACGCCGCCCGCGGCATTCTGAGCCTGTGTCTGGACGGCAAGCTGGATTACAAGAACAAGCGCCGCGAAAAACTGGAGCCGATCAGACTCAATGAGGTCGAACGCATCATGGCGTTCACCACTGCGGAGGCCTATATCGCGGCAAAAGCGGGAGTGCACTACCCTGCGCCCAGTATTGCGCTGAAGGCGATGAAAAAGCACGCGGCAATGCCGCGTGACGAAGCCGGCGAGGTGGAGGCTGCGGCATTCGCCGAGGTTTTCAAGACCGAGGCGGCGCGAAGCCTCATCGGCATTTTTCTGAACGATCAGGCACTAAAGCGCGATGCCCGAAAGTACGCCGGACAAGCCCGTTCAATCGAATCGGCTGCGGTTGTAGGGGCGGGGATCATGGGGGGCGGAATCGCGTATCAGACTGCGTACAAGGGCATTCCCATCGTAATGAAGGACATCGATTCCGATGCCGTGGATCTGGGCCTTGGAGAAGCATCGAAACTCCTTGCAAAACGTGTGGAACGGGGGCAGATCAAACCGGCACAGATGGGCGAAGTGCTGAACAGGATCAATCCTACCCTGGATTACGCAGACGTGAGGCATGCCGATATCGTGGTCGAGGCTGTTGTGGAGAACGAGAGTGTAAAGAAGACGGTGCTCAAGGAGCTGGAGGATATCGTCGGCGAGGGCACGATTATCGCTACCAATACCTCGACGATTTCTATCGACAAGCTGGCAACGTCCCTGACGAATAAAGACCGGTTCTGCGGCATGCACTTCTTCAATCCCGTACACGTTATGCCTCTGGTTGAGGTGATTCGCGGCACGCACACAAGTGAAGGAACGGTGGCGACGACGGTCGAGTTCGCCCGCAGTATCGGCAAGAATCCGATTGTGGTGAATGATTGTCCCGGGTTCTTCGTGAATAGAGTGTTGTTCCCCTACCTGAACGCATTCGAACTGCTGGTTCGGGACGGTGCGGATATCATCCAGATAGACAGAGCGATGGAGAACTTTGGCTGGCCCATGGGCCCCGCCTACCTGCTCGACGTCGTTGGCATCGATACGGCACATCATGCCGCAGCGGTGCTGGCGCAGGGTTACCCCGATCGTATGCAGCTCGATTTCAAGACCAGCGCTACGCTGATGTACGAGTCGGGTCGCCTCGGTCAGAAATCGGGCAGCGGATACTACCGGTATGAGCAAGACAGGAAAGGCAAGCCCCGGAAAGTTGCCGACGACGCAGCCATGGAATTGCTGGCTCAGGTTGGGGCAGGGCGCAATGAGTTCAGTGACGAAGAAATCGTTGCCCGCATGATGTTCCCGATGTGTATAGAAACGGTGCGCTGCGTGGAGGAGAATGTCGTGGACTCGCCGGCGGCGGCGGATATGGGGTTGATCTGGGGTGTGGGCTTTCCCCCGTTCCGTGGCGGTGCACTGCGCTACATCGACAGCATCGGTATTGATTCGTTGTGTGAACTTGCGGACCGTTACGCTTCGTTGGGTAACGCCTACCAGGTCACCGAGGGTTTACGAACCATGTCGGCTACTGGTAAAAAATTCTTTGACTGAGCGTGTTCACCAAGATGAATGAATTTGATTTTTTTACGGGAGGTTTGCTATGGCGTTGAACGGACGTGAGGCGGTTGTTATCGACAGTGTTCGGACCCCGATGGGACGATCCAGGGACGGCATGTTCAGAAATGTCCGCGCGGAAGAACTCTCTGCACACCTTGTCAACTCCCTGTTTCGACGCAACCCCGCGGTCGATCCAGCAGAGGTGGATGATGTTATATGGGGGTGCGTCAATCAGACGCTGGAACAAGGAGTCAATATCGCGCGCAACATGGCGCTGTTGACGGATATCCCGCATACGGTGCCCGCGCAGACGGTCAATCGGTTGTGCGGCTCATCGATGCAGGCAATCCACAGCGCGGCACAAGCTATCCAAAGCGACAATGGTGATCTGTTTGTCGTCGGGGGTGTAGAACACATGGGGCACGTACCCATGGATCACGGCATTGATATCAATCCCGCTCTCAGCAAGCATGTCGCCAGAGCGGCAGGAATGATGGGCCTGACGGCGGAAATGCTTGCACGTATGCACGGAATTACCCGTGAACAGCAGGATCGGTTTGGCGCCCGCTCCCAGCAGCGCGCGCACGCCGCGGCGATCGAGGGGCGCTTCGACTCTCAAATCGTTCCAACCCAAGGACACGACGCCTCGGGCATGAAAGTCGTTTGTAGCGCCGATGAGGTCATCCGGCCGGATTCGACCTTGGAAGCCCTGGCGGGGCTAAAGCCGGCGTTCGATCCGGTCAACGGTACCGTCACGGCGGGAACATCGTCAGCGATTTCCGATGGTGCCTCGGCCCTTATAGTGATGTCGTCGGAACGGGCCACATCACTCGGGCTCGAGCCCGTGGCAAAGATTCGCTCCATGGCTATTGCCGGGGTTGACCCCTCCATCATGGGTTACGGCCCCGTGCCCGCGTCTCGCAAGGCGCTGGATCGAGCTGGCCTGAAAATGGAAGATATCGACATCGTGGAATTGAACGAGGCATTTGCGGCGCAGTCACTGCCGGTGCTGAAAGATCTTGGCCTGCTCGAGGCCCTGGATGAAAAGGTAAACTTGAATGGGGGGGCGATTGCCCTTGGTCATCCGCTGGGGTGTTCCGGTGCGCGAATTTCTACCGCATTGCTGCACCTCATGCAGGAACGGGATGCAACCCTCGGTCTGGCGACCATGTGTATAGGGCTGGGACAGGGCATCGCGACCGTGTTTGAGCGCGGGTGACTTCGATGACGAAAATCCCCACGATTACGGCAGGAAAAAAGGCGCGATGAAGTTTTACGACTGCAAGCCGGCGCCGAGTCCAAGGCGGGTACGTATGTTCATCCATGAGAAAGGAATCGAAATCCCCGTTGAGGAGGTGGACCTCAGGCAAAAAAAGCAGTTCGATACGGAATTCATCCGAAAGAATCCCCGCTGTACCGTGCCGGTGCTGGAGCTCGACGATGGCGAGTTCATTACCGACACCCTGGCCATCTGCAGCTATCTGGAGTGCCGCTTTCCGCAGCCGCCGCTGATGGGCGGGGACCCGGTCCAGCGTGCTCGAGTGCTCATGTGGTACATGCGCATCGTGGACGACGGTTTCATGGCCGTAGCGGAATCGTTCCGGAACTTCGTCAAGGGATTCCGGAACAACGCCCTAACCGGGCAGATTGGTTATCCGCAGATCCCCGACCTGGTCGATAGGGGGCGTAAGCGCACGACGCAATTCTTTGCCGATATGGATCAGCACCTCGCCAACAGGGAATTCGTCGTCGATGACGTATTTACGCTGGCGGACATTGCCGCCCTGGTGGCCGTTGATTTCGCAACGGCAATCAAATCGGAGATCAGCGACGAGCAGCGCAATCTCAAGCGGTGGCACGCATCGGTCTCCGCTCGCCCCAGCGCGAAACTATGATCGACGACAAGGGATTCATTTCCCGGGTACTCGACATCACCGGCGCCCCGGGTATTGTCGAATCCGACCAGCACTCCGCCTACGTCGTCGATCGCCGCGGCTATTACGAGGGACGGGCCAGACTGATAGTCAGGCCCGCCAATTCCGCAGAAGTGTCACAAATCGTGGCCCTGTGCTGCGAAACCGGAACAGCAATCGTACCGCAGGGAGGCAACACGGGGCTCTGCGGCGGCGCGACCCCGGACGGATCCGGCAACCAGATCCTCTTGTGCCTGTCGCGCATGAATTCGATCCGGGAGATTGACGCCGTAAATTACACGGCCACGGTGGAGTCCGGAGTCGTCTTGCAGCAGCTACACGAAGCGGCGGCCGGCCACCGGCTGTTGTTTCCGTTGGATATGGGTGCCAAGGGCAGCTGCCAGATAGGAGGCAACTTATCGACCAATGCCGGCGGTATAAATGTTCTGCGATATGGCAACGCCCGCGACCTCGTGCTCGGGCTGGAGGTTGTTCTGGCCGACGGACGGCTCTGGGATGGAATGTCCCGTCTGCGAAAGGATAATACCGGGTATGATCTGAAGCAGCTGTTCCTCGGTGCCGAGGGAACTCTGGGCATCATCACGGCGGCGGTGCTCAAACTGTTCCCAGCGCCGGGTAAACGGCACACGGCATTTATTGCGGTCCGAAATCCGTCATGCGCATGCGAACTCTTGAGTTTCGCACGCAGAAAAAGTGGGGATGCCGTGGTTTCATTCGAATATCTCCCACGGCTGGCACTGGACCTCGTCGGGATCGACCCCCTACAGGATGTCTATGAACATTACATCCTGCTCGAATTGATTTCGGGTGACGGCGACACGCTCAATGCTCAACTGCTGGAGATCATGCTGGAGGAGGGCATGGAGTCTGGAAACATCATCGATGGCACCATAGCACAGAGCGAGAGTCAAAGGAGCCAGCTGTGGGATCTTCGCGAGAACATTCCTTCGGCACAGAAAGAATCCGTTAAAAACGATGTGTCGGTCCCGATATCCGCGGTTCCGGCGCTGCTAGCGCGGGCTGCGGAAGCCGTCCGGTCCATCGCCCCCGGCGCGCGTCCCTGTCCGTTCGGACATATCGGTGACGGCAACATTCACTACAATATCCTTGGCCCTGTCGACATGGATCCGGACGTGTTTCGCCGGGATTACGGCCAACTACTCGTCGACGCTGTAAATCAGCTGACCATGTCGATGGGCGGCAGCTTCAGTGCTGAACATGGTGTCGGTCAATTAAGGCGGCGTGAGCTGCACAAATACAAGGATCCGGTCGAAATCGAATTGATGCAACGGATAAAGTCCGCTTTGGACCCCGGCGGCTTGTTGAATCCGGGCAAGATTATCTAGCCCGCGTGTCGCACCAGTCTACCGGCTTCGGAACCCGGGTGGTGTAATATGCGGTCGAAACTTGAATCAATCAAAAAACGGAGATCAGGTATGAAATCGTTCGGAAAAGTTGGCGGCGCCCTGTCCGTGCTGAGCGCGTTTCTGATTTCGCTGGCATTTACGCAAAATGCCAGCGCCCGGGACGAGGTTTGTGTATACACAAAGAAGGACTACGAGGGCGAAGAGTTCTGTACCTCCCGAAGCATACCGAATCTGGCAGACTATGATTTGAATGACAAGATCTCGTCGCTGTCGGTTCGCGGCAGTGCGGAGGCCGTTTTGTACAAGAACGCCGATTACCGTGGTAAATCGGTGGAATATTCAGGTGATGTTAGCCTTATTGGGGGCGGCCTTGACGACGAGGTTTCGTCGCTGGAGGTCGTGATTGGCGGAGCGACGTCGAACGGTGCAGACAATTCATCCAGCACGCTGTACCCAGCGAGCAAGGGTTGGCAGCTGCAGGCCTATTGTAATTGCCGAAGTGGAAAACGCTGCTACGTGCGGCAGAGAAACGGGCAGACCGAGGTAGGTGCATGCGTGCTCGAGTGTCCGAACGGCTGCAGGAATTAGTTCTCTACGGATCTGCTGTTTTACAGGGTGAAGCCCTCGGCAAAATTAATTTACGGAGCAACCAGGGGGTGGCGGTACAGCGGGCTGGACGGACGTGACACTGATGTTGGCCTTATTGTTTTGGTTTTAGTGGTGGCGCGTATATTGCATATTTGCATAAATTATATATAATATGCATAACTGCATTTTTAGGAATTATGCCGATGCCACTGCATGCAGGCATGACAGACACCCCGGTTGGTTTCGCGGCGGAGCACCATCACCACGCGATGGCGGGCTTCTTTGGCATTATGGAGTTATGGGGCGCAAGTAATGCCCATATGCAGAAGATCCTGGGCTCTCCGCCGGTGCGAACTTTTTATCAATGGAAATCGAACCGTGTAATCAGGGTACCGGACGACACGCTCAGACGGATCGGCTATGTCGCCGGAATATACAAGGCCCTGCAAATTCTCTACTCGGACCCGGCTCAGGCGGATGGCTGGGTTAACCAACCGAACGAATACTTCGGAGGTCAGTCACCACTCGATCGCATGGCGGCGGGCGATGTGACGGACCTGGCCGCGGTGCGTACCTACGTCGATGCCGCCCGCGCACCCTGGTCCTGATCCGCTTCCTCGCCGTGTCCGTTGGACGCACGCGACCCGAATTATCTCAACGCGGTATCCACCGATCGATCTTTTTGAGCGTGTATCGAATGATCCCGAGGTGTGGAATGCCTTGATCGCGCTCGAGCAGCGCGTCAATCCTCGAATTCGAGACGAGGTCGGCGAAATCCATCTGGTCCCGCCGATGCAGCGCATAAGCGGCCCGGGCGCGAGTTATGTCATGGCGGCTTTCACACACCCCAACCCGAAGGGTTCACGGTTCAGTGATGGTTCCTATGGGGTGTACTACGCCGCCAAGGGGTTCGAAACGGCGCTTCGTGAGACGGCCTTCCATTTCGGACGCTTCGCCCTCGACAGTCATGACGCGCCGCGCTATGAGAACATGCGCGTCCTGATGGGCCATGTCGATGCCATGCTGCATAACGTCTCCAGGCTTTCGAGGCAGCATGAAGAACAAATCCTTGATCCGGATAGCTATAGCGTAAGCCAACCGTTTGGGGCGGATTTACGCCGTCGAAAAAGCCGCGGCCTGGTTTATCGAAGCGTGCGTCATCACGGCGGCGAGTGCGCCGGGGCTTTTCGACCCACATCGGTCGGTCGACCCGCGTCCGGCAAGCTGCTCCAATACCATTGGGACGGAGTCCGCGTTCAACGCTATTTCGACTACACGCTAGAAAAATGGATTGATATAAATGCGGGCTAGTCGGGTGCCCTCCAGCGACGCACCGTCGCTCCCGATGGTTGAAGTGGCAGCAGGAGTCTAAATAGTTTGAATCCGCCCAGATTGAGGACGAGATCGATTGCCTTGTCTTCGAACTCATTCTGCAGCGCCCATTTGAGGTAGCCTGTGCCGTCCGCCTGACTCGCCGACATTATCTGGTGCGCCACCGACCCAACAAGCACGAGTATGCGTAACTGATACTGAAATTTATGGGATTCGCCAACTGTGACCGCATAGCGCGCGAAAAGTCAGTTGCGCCGATACCTCCTCACAAGCAATGCACCGCAATAAATCAGCGATTTACCACCGCGACGGCCGCAACGAGAAACGACACCATTACGATAATGCTGATGCGAACACGCAGTTGATAAAACCAAGACGAAACGAGGTCCAACCGAAACAAAATTCGATCCAACAC
>CAMYOI010000090.1 GCA_947259955.1 uncultured Gammaproteobacteria bacterium | reverse complement strand
TCACAGCCCTTGCCAGTGGCCGCGCTAATCAGATAGACAGGTCCCTTCCAATTCAACGCATCCACCAAGTGCTTGGTCACGGTCTCCGCCTCGGCGTTTGGTATTAAATCGCATTTATTAAACACCAGCCAGCGCTCATAATCGGCGAGACCCTCACCGTACTTGGCTAGTTCGCGGGTGACGGCCTTCACATCCTTAAGCAGCGGCCTCTCCGGCATGGGTGCAATATCCACCAGGTGGAGCAACAACCGGGTTCGGGTAAGGTGTCGCAGGAAACGAAGACCCAAACCCGCCCCCTCCGCCGCTCCCTTGATCAGGCCGGGAATATCGGCGACAACAAAGCTTCGCCCGTGGTCGATACGCACCACACCCATCTGCGGGTAGAGCGTGGTAAACGGGTACTCGGCGATTTTTGGCCTGGCCTGGGATACCGTACTTAGGAAGGTAGATTTTCCCGCATTGGGCAGCCCCAGCAGACCGACATCCGCCAGAATCTGGAGCTCCAGACGAAGACTTCGCATTTCTCCCGATCTACCATCGGTGGTACGCCGCGGCGCTCGATTGGTGCTGGATTTGAAATGGGCGTTGCCAAGCCCGCCCCGACCGCCGAGTGCGACCAACATGCACTGACCCGGCGACACCATATCGCCAATCAATTCACCGGTATCGTTGTCGTAGACCAGCGTCCCCGAGGGTAGAGATCCGAGCCGCTCCTCCCGGTGCGGTTGCGTCCGGCCCCGGGTCGGCCGTTTTCGGCCTTGAACGATTTGGCATACCTGAAGTCCGCCAGTGTATTCAACCCGTTTACCGCGCGTAGATACACCTCCCCTCCCTTGCCCCCGTTGCCTCCGTCGGGACCCCCGCGCGGTATGTACTTCTCACGCCTGAAGCTCAGGCAACCGTTCCCACCCTTGCCGGACTGCACCGAAATAACCGCCTGATCGACAAAATTCATTTTCCCTCGCCCCGTGTTACGGGGTTAGGGTGAGGGTAACTCATCGTATCGACCTCACACAAAAAACCCCGCCGTGTTACCAAGGCGGGGTCCCAATGTATCCTTCAGATTACTACTTACGCCGACAACACGCTGACGTACTTTCGCTTGTTCGCACCTTTCGTTTCAAACTTCACCTTTCCGCCGGATTTGGCAAACAAAGTGTAATCCTTGCCCATTCCGACATTCAGCCCGGGGTGAAATTTGCTGCCGCGCTGTCGGACTATGATGTTGCCCGCGAGCACCTGCTCGCCTGCATAGCGTTTGACGCCCAGTCGCTTTGATTCGGAATCCCGGCCATTACGCGAGCTGCCGCCAGCTTTCTTGTGTGCCATGATGTTGTCCCCAGCTAGGTAGTTTTTTCGTCCGTCTTCTCATCCGTGTCGGCTGCGAAATCGCCCTTCGCCGACTCGACGGCTTCGGAAACATCCTTGGCCGCACTCGTGTCTCCATCCGTACCCACAACCTGTTCTCTATCAGCGTCCGATTTTACATCCTCGACTTCAGGCACCGCCGCTTTTTCCGTATCGGACTTAGCAGCAGGTTCGACGGTCTTGCCGTCGATGCTGATGATCTCGAGCTCGGTAAAATTCTGGCGGTGGCCGGTACGCTGCCTCGAATTTTTGCGTTTTCGCATCTTGAAGATACGAATTTTTTCACCACGACCGTGGCCAATCACCGTTGCCCTGACGGTACTACTCAGGTAGGGGCTGCCCGCTTTTATATCCTCACCGTCGGACAGAAAGAGGACCCTTTCCAGGTCTACACTGGCACCCGGATCCAGATCCAAGCTCTCGACCTTGAGACGGTCTCCGATGGCAACCTTGTACTGCTTGCCACCGCTCGCGATAACGGCATACATCGTTGATTTCTCCAGAAAAATGGGCCAGACACGGCAGGCGCGCGATTTTATCCATACGGGCCCTCGAGGTCAATGCAGAACAACGGCGCGGCGCTGTTTCCCGATGTGGTCGCAGAATCGGTCGCAGACCGGCACGCTCTCGCGATTTCGAGTGGTACAATAGCTTAAAAAACGAGCTTGAAATTTGAGTACACGAACCACCCCCCTTAAAACCGCTGATCACGGCGGACGTACAGATCTGGCACGAATAGTGGCGCTGGTTGAGGAGGACTTGAGATCCGTCAACGAGACCATCAATGATCGGTTACGCTCCGACATTGCCCTGATCAACCAGATGGGTGCGTATATCGTGGGCGGCGGCGGTAAACGGTTGCGCCCCCTCACCGTCCTGCTGTCGGCCAGGGCCTGCGAACACAAGGGAGATACTCATATCGCCCTGGCGGCGATTGTCGAATTCATCCATACGGCCACGCTGCTCCATGACGATGTGGTCGATGCTTCCGATATGCGCCGCGGCAAGGCCACGGCGAACGAGGTCTGGGGCAACGAGGCCAGCGTTCTGGTCGGGGATTTCCTTTACTCCCGCTCGTTCGAGATGATGGTGGAATTGGGCAGCATGCGGGTGATGGAGGTCATGGCGAAGACCACCAACCGCATTGCCGAGGGGGAAGTAATGCAGCTCATAAACTGCCATTCGCCGGACACGACTGAAAAACAATACCTGGAGACGATCAGGCGCAAGACGGCTAAGCTGTTCGAATCCTCGGCGCAATTGGGTGCCGTGATCAGCGGTCAGTCATCGGCTGTGGAACAGGCCCTGGCGGATTACGGCCGCCACCTGGGGACGGCGTTCCAGCTCATCGACGATATGCTGGATTTCAGCGCGGATGCCGAAGAACTCGGTAAAAGCATCGGCGACGACCTGGCCGAAGGCAAGCCCACGCTACCACTCATCAATGCCCTGCAGCGCGGATCTGAGACTCAGAAAAGGCGGCTGGCGGAAGCAATCAAGTCCGGTGGCCTGGATCAAATCGACGATGTGCTCGAAGCAATTGAATCTACGGGCTCTCTTGCGTACACTGCGCGCCTCGCCGGCGAGGAAGCCGAACTGGCCCAGCAGGCCCTTGCGATCATGCCCGAATCGCCCTATAAACAGGCCCTGCAGGATCTGGCAATTTTCGCTGTCGAGCGAAATTTTTAGTAATTGGTGATTGCGAGCGCGGCGGAGCAATCGAGCGCTAGGAGCGGCGCCCTCGCCGCAATAATATAAAGGGGTCTTATGTAGGAGCGGCGCCCTCGCCGCGATAAAATACGATCAGATGTGACACCCAAGTTACATCGAATCATTCGGGGTGTAGCTCAGCCTGGTAGAGCACTGCCTTCGGGAGGCAGGGGCCGGAGGTTCAAATCCTCTCACCCCGACCATTAAATGCCTTACATATCAATCAGTTAAAAACCACACCAGCAGTCGGTTTCGTTTCCAACTGATTATTTGTCACAATTTTGTCACACTCGTTCGAGAACGAATGGAGTGCGGTAATGGCAACCTTCAGAAAACGCGGCCCCTACCAATGGCAGGCCCAGGTCCGAAAAAAGGGTCAATCCCTGCAGACCAAAACATTTGAAACACGCGCTCGCGCCGAACAATGGGCACGTGCCATTGAGGTGGAAATGGACCAAGGGGCGTTCATCTCCCGCACCGAAGCTGAGACCACCACCCTCAGCGAACTATTGAAGCGTTATTTGATGGAAATAACCCCGCTGAAGAAAGGGGCAGCGCCCGAGACCGCGCGCATTCTCGCCCTGCTACGCGATCCCATAGTACAGAAAGTCGTCGCTGGGATTCGCGGTGTCGATATCGCACGGTACCGGGATGAGCGGCTCAAGAAGGTTCGACCGGGCACCGTAAAACGAGATCTGGTGATCTTGTCGCACCTGTTCGAGGTGGCACGCAAGGAATGGGGAATCCATGTGCATAATCCAGTACGTGACATTCAGATGCCGACAAACGCCAAGGCGCGGGAGCGTCGTCTGAACGCGGGCGAGAATAGCCATGACAGAGAAGAAACTCGCCTGCTGGCAGCATGTCGCGAGGCGCGTAACCCCTATCTATTGCCCATTGTACGCCTCGCCCTCGAGACCGCTATGCGCCAAGGGGAACTGGTCAGTCTGCACTGGGAGCATATCGATCTCAACCGCCGCACCGTCTATCTGCCGGATACCAAGAACGGCGAGTCACGCAGCGTGCCGCTTTCAACCACTGCGGTTGGAATCCTGCGCTCTCTCCCGCACAGCATACGCGGCCGGGTATTCCCGGGCCTGACCAGCGAGGCCGTGAAACGTGCCTACGCCAGCGCCGTGCGCCGTGCCTCCCTTAAGGACCTGCGTTTTCATGATCTACGCCACGAAGCAACAAGCCGGTTGTTCGAGAAGGGCCTCAACATTATGGAGGTCGCCACTATCACCGGCCACAAAGACCTGCGCATGCTGCGCCGATACACCCACCTCAAAGCAGAAGATTTGGCCAGAAAATTGAGATAGCTCTGACCCGCCTTCGTCTACTTCCTTTCGATAATCGCTCCCCAGATCGAGGCACACTATTGGCAGCGATCTTTAGGGTTGCACATTTGAGTCGATAGGCCGCTCTACGCAGAATCACGGTGCCAAGGTAATCGATCGTTGTTGCCTGAACTATGCTGCCTGGGTGTCAATTCTAACGATGCCGACATCTGTCGACCCCGAGTAACACCAATTCGAATAGACTTCATCTCGGACTTCTCCTCTACTTATGCAAGTTACGCGCGACATCGTTGTATGAGCGCCGCACGGCGTTACTTAAGACCACACGCGAGCAAACGCTAGATAACCTGACGTAACGTCCCGGTCACAATCAATGTAGTGGTTTGCCAATTAGGGAAAGCAGAGTTAAAATAACTTGTATCGGCGATTTGAACGCCGTTGCAAAGCACCTTGCTCGAGCACTGAAACAGGTGTGGTGACTAACAGGTCATGTGCTCATCTTCAACGAAGTGTCTTTCACTAACCCAGTGATACAAACGTGTAACGTGGCGTCACAGGTCTTACGTGTAAGCCTCTGACATGGGCAATCATTTCGATGATTGTTACAAGTCATTCAATAAATCCCGCTTGTTTTTACGACCTTTTCTACCTAGCGAAAGTGGCATAGCGCAGAGCGCGACTTAGCCATTTCAGCACGTAAGGATTTCGCATTTCGTAGCGAAATTCTTCGCGTCTCTTAACTGTGCCAGATTGTCACCGCCGATCCACGGCCTGATGTGGCCGTGCTCGGCGGCTGACTCTGGCCGGCCTCCGCCGAGTTCGTCGGAGCGCCTTTTCACCCTACTGACCTCTATGAGGAATCAGCCATGTATACATATTCGAAAGTATTTACGGCGACTGGTTAGCAAACTTCCATTTGGATCCCAGTGCTCCGTCGTCGCCCTATCTGTTGGGATCCAAAGAGGAAAGTTGCATGTTTAACGCAGTTGATAATTCAGTGTATGCAGTTCAGCAGGAGTTGACCGCACAGTACGGACCGCTCTTGCGCCACCGTCATGTGGCAGAAGTACTCGATGTTTCGCCGGAAAGTCTTCGCAACACATTGCGGCGTTCGCGTCAGCCAAATGTTATGTACTTGGGACTTAATAAGCTTCGGTTCGGCCGGCGGATTAGGTACTCAGCAAAATGTGTCGCCGAAGCGTTGGTACTCGATGGTCACGAGCTTGAGCGACGGATGCAGGAATCAGACGAGGAGGGTTAGAGAATGACTGATGAACCATGCACGTTTTCTAAACTATTCGATCGAGATCTGTTGTGCTTTAAGCAGCACTATCTCACCGCAACCGAATGCCTTGCCCTTATGTACGTGCGCTGCATCGCCGCCAGGGATGGTCGTGGGCATGTGCATTTTGCCGAAATGGCGTTCCAGTTCGGTCGGGTAGAAAGTCGTTGTCGCCACTATCTCCGCCGCCCGCAGCGGTATGGAATCATTGAATGGTTGGAGCCTGATGGTTGTGGTGGCGCAGAGTTCAAGCTTTTCGTGCCGATTGCCGATTCCGACATCTCTTCGCCCCGATCGGATTTCCCCGAGCTGGTCCTAGACCAGCACCCCGCCAACTTGAAGTTGGCACCCAAGTGCTCTGCCGCTTGAGATGAGCACGGGTCGTCGACCCAGCGGTACCCGGCTGATCACGCGACATGGAAGCTGCGTGATCGGAACCGATCTATTGTAGCTGTGCTTTCTGGTACAGGTACGTGGATCGAGATGAATGCTTGGCGCAACCAATCTTCGGCGGTAGCCGTCGCTTGGCGCAGCATTCCACGCCCCGCCTGTCTCTATGGCAGTGCCACTGCATAGAGACAGGCGACGACTGGGCCAGCAATTGGCCTTGCAATCAACGGGTTAGTGCGCCAGGGCGCATGCAAACTCGATAACCGACACAGGGCCGGCGCCTGATTCTTTAACGGAAGGACGGCGCCAGCACCCGCCCCGCCTGCCTCGGCACGGTCCAGGGGTGCCAGGGCTCAAAGTGTTCGTAGTAACAAAAGAATGGCAATTGCCATTTTATGCAGCAGTCACACCGCGACCGGCGGTCAATCCGGTTTAACACTGAACTAAGCGAGGGGCAGATCGTGGCTGCGATTCAACCGTGGTGGGTAAATGCGCAAGGTCGGAGGTCGGCGAAACTTCGGATGGGGTAAACAAATCGAATGGGCGGGCAAACAAGCACTGCGCGCTGTGTTCGGCGGCGGTCATTACGGGACTGTCGCGAGCCACTCGGCGCGTTGGCGCAGGTTCTGCGAATGGCTGCGCGAGCAAGGCATTCGCGATGCGCGACAGATATCGCGGGTTGAGCTGGCCCAGTTCACCGATCACTTGGCACACCAGATCAGCGGGAGCATGAGCATTGCCTATGCGAAGAACCAATTGACTTCGATAAATGTTGTTTTGGAGTCTCTGCGTGGCGACCGGGCGCTTTGGATGAAGCCGGGCGACCGTTTGGGCAAGAGATCGACCATTCGTGTATCACCTCCAGCGGGGCTGAACCGGGCACGATTCAGATGCGCGGTAGACAAGTTGATTGCCGGTGGGAAGGAGCGCCCTGCTGCAGTTGCATTACTTTGTCGTGAACTGGGACTTCGACGTAGAGAAGCCTCGCTGCTAGATTTGCGACTTGCTAGTCACCAAGCTGCGAGTTTTGGTCGCGTCAACATCGTTGCCGGCACTAAAGGAGGGAGGGGCAGATCCGTGGATCGGTGGGTGCCGGTTTCTAACCATGCGAAAGCTGCACTTAGGTTGGCTGCGGAGGTGGCCGGCAATAGATGGAAGCTGATACCAGACCATCTTTCGTTGGCACAGTGGCTTCCGAAAGTATCGAGATCATGGGGCGAAGTTGCAGCACCACTCCAGTTGGGGACACTCCGAGACTTGCGGGCGGCATACGCCTGTGACCGATATCTACGGATCACAAACGAACATGCGCCTGCGGTCGTCGGCGTGCGAAGCGCAGATAAGTTTGTTGACCGTGCAGCTCGATCATTGTTGTCCCAAGAACTCGGCCACAATCGGATCGATGTACTCACAGCGTATATTGGTTCAGCGAAGTGAGCGCTGCGCAGAGTGCAAGAGATGCCAGTCGCAGTGCGGTGCAAATGCTCAAGAGATCGGTGAGAGGTGGTCCAGATGCAGTCAGGGTTGAATGCGTTCACGCGGCTCAAATCGCCCGCGACATTTGGGACCGTTGGCACGTGGGTCCTTGGCAGTGGAAGCAGAAGCACGTCAGATGGTACTTGGAGCACTGTTCTGATCGGTACCGCGACTGGACACGCTATCGCTATTGGTTAACCGTTGCGAGAATGTTAAAGGTCATGGGCAAATTTGACGATTGGCGCGCGGCTCTCAACGGACCTTGGGTAAGGCCCGTTAACAATGAAAGAATAAACAATAGTTGATCAGGTGGGTGCTCTCTTGTTACACACAACCCGTTCATGATTGAGCACTAAAGGTACGCGCCCTCTGGCCAAAGTCGTAAATAGTTGTCTGCATTGCACTATCTCCTGACAATGTTTGTTGACTTCGTATAGATTCAGCGGATAAACGCACCAATTACCGCTAACACGAGCAGCCCGCGCAGCATCGTCATCATCCCCGCACCGGCATTCATAGACCCATCACGCCACCCGATATAGACGCCGATGAAGAGCCACGATGTCCAAAGAAATCCGAGCGTGATAATGATGGCCGCGAGTGCAAACCGTAGCTCTGCGCCGGATTGACCGGCTCCGGCGGTAATCGCCACGTAGTGGCGGGAAGGTTCGGGATTCTGATCGGGGAACATCGATGTGCCCCTGGATGCCGAGTCGAATCCGATTGAGGTCCTGCCGCAACCAGCCATACTGAAACCGGATACGGGCATCCGGATTGGCCTGCGACGCGGCTTCGGCGATCAGGGGCCTCGATCGCGTTGAGCTCATGCACGATCCTAGCCAGGGCCGCCCTCTCACCGTCCGCATCGGCCGCGACAAACTGAACCGGCAGTGCAGCGCCTAGCAGTCCTGGTATCAGCAGCAAGATAAATCGCATGGTTGTCCTCACCGGGTTGCGCATGACGCGCATGGTGGGGGATCTAGGCTAGAATCCGCTATGGCAAATCAAGTCTGAACCGTGCGTGGTTTTTTATGCCTCGCTGCCGGTATCCCCCGCTGCAGTCAATGCTCCAGGTCTCTTCGTGGATTCGGGTTACACAATGGGGCTCCATTTGAATGACAAAGGAGTCCATTTCATGAATCTACTCACCCACGAAAAGGCGACTAAAGCACCCTGGAACAAAGGTAAACTGGTTGGACAAAAACCACCGCTCAAGCCCAAGAAGATCTGAGCCATCCGGATTCGACTCCAGTTAGCGAATCGTGTGCGGGACCTGGCGCTGTTCAATCTGGCCATCGATAGCAAGCTTCGTGCGTGTGATTTAGTGAAGCTCAAGGTGCGCGATGTCTCGCATGGCGGACGGATCGCGTCTCGCACAATTGTCATGCAGCAAAAGACGCACACACCCGTCCAGTTCGAGATAACCGAGCAGACCCGGGGAACGCTGGCAAACTGGATCGATGCCGCGGGATTACGTTACGACGGTTACCTGTTTCCGAGCCGGATCAAACATTCGTTGCATTTGTCGACCCGACAATATGCCCGGATCGTCAAGCAATGGGTCACCGGCATCGGGTTGGATTCGGCGGAATACGGCACACATTCCCTGCGCAGGACGAAGGCGTCTTTGATCTATAAAAAAACCAAGAACCTGCGCGCGGTTCAGTTGCTTCTCGGCCACACGAAGCTTGACTATCTCCCGCGCAGGACTATGTCCCGTCTTTGCTTACCGGGCTGATTTGATGCGGGCCCGCCACATCGGCACTGGACATTGGCATTCTTCCTGGCAGGCACTTACGCCTCAGAGGAGAATGTCATGGAACTTTCATATGAGAACGCCGATGCTCTGGTTCGCACCATCGGCGGCACATCGGCGGAGCACCTTGGTGCTTTCGTCGAATCGCTGATCGGCAAGCAATACTCGGTCAGCTACGTGTGCCAGTTGGCACGACACGCACTTGCGTTTGGGCGCTGGTGCGAGGCTCGCACCATCACGCTCCATGCCTTGAGTGAGCATGATATCGTGCGGTACCAGCGCTGCCGTCAGCAACGCCGATCGCGATGCCTTGAGACACGCCGCCGGGAGTTGCACGCGCTGGAGCTGTTGTTGGGCTTCTTGCGCGATCGAGGTGTGTGTCCTGCCGCGTGTAGGCATGTGACTGCCGCAGAAGAAGTTGCTGAGGGATTCGCGCGGTACCTGCACCGCGAGCAAGGGTTGGCCGAGATCACGATTGAGCGCTACACAAGGATTGCGCGCCAGTTCCTCATGTGGCGCTTCGGCCTGGGAGAAGTCTGCCTGCAAGCCCTTCGTGCGACCGACACCATCGCGTTCGTGCGGCGCGAGGCCAAGCGCATGGGGCCGCCTGCCCTGAAGAACATTGTCCAGGCGTTGAGATCCTTTTTTCGTTATGGACAGTTTCACGGAAGTCTCCCCGCGGGACTCGCTGCCGGTGTGCCAGCGGTGGCCAGTTGGGCGACAACGCCGCCAGTCCCCAGGGCCATCTCAGCCGAACACGCACAGCGGGCGATCGACAGCTGCGACTGTCGCACCTCGGTTGGTCGACGCGATCGCGCCGTGCTATTGCTCCTGGCGCGGCTGGGACTACGCGCCGTCGAGATCGCCAGGCTGATGCTGGACGACGTCGACTGGGACCACGGTCAACTGCGGGTACGTGGCAAGGGCGGGCGGGAGAGCCTCCTGCCATTGACAGCCGACGTGGGTGAGGCGATCGCGGCTTACCTCGAACACGGGCGGCCCACCAGCCAGGATCGGCACCTCTTCCTTCGGTCTGGGGCACCGATCCGCGGGCTGATGGAAGGATCGGACGGAATTGGTTCGATCGTGCGCTACGCACTCAACCGAGCCAAGGTCGACGCGCCGCACCGCGGCTCGCATCAGTTCCGGCATGCCCTGGCTGTTCACATGTTGCAAGCCGGCGCGTCGCTGCCCGAGATCGGCCGGGTGCTTCGCCATCGCAGCCCGCAGTCCACCAGCATCTACGCCAAGGTAGATCTCACCGCACTTCGGGCGTTGGCTTTGACCTGGCCTGGAGGTGCGCGATGAACACGCTACGTGAGGCCCTGCAGGAGTACCTTGATCTACGTCGCAGCCTGGGCTTCAAGATGCGTGACGCCGGCTTGCTACTGCCCCGGTTCATCAGCTTCATGGAACAGCGGCAGGCCGTATACATTAGCACCCGATTGGCGCTCGAGTGGGCACAACATCCATCGGTCCAACCCGCAGAGTGGGCCAGGCGCCTTTGCTTTGTGCGCGGCTTCGCCCGCCACCGCAGTGCCACCGATAACCGAACAGAGATTCCGCCGGTGGGCCTGCTGCCACACCGGTCCACTCGAGCAAGGCCACACCTGTACACCGAGGAGGAAGTACAGCAGTTGCTGGATGCGGCACTGGAATTGCCGGTGGCCTGGCCATCGACGACGCTGCGACCATGGGTGTTCTATTGTCTCATCGGCCTGCTCAGTGTTACGGGCCTGCGAATCTCCGAGGCGCTAAACCTCGAGCTTGGCGACGTGAATCTCGATGACGCTGTCTTGACAATCCGCGGCGCCAAACAAGGCCGGTCACGCCTTGTACCCATTCATGCGAGCACCTGTGCTGTCCTGGCTGACTACCTCGGGCGCCGCGAAGCGTTCTTCGACCGTCCCGTCTCCTCCTATGTCTTCGTCACGCGCTGTGGCAACCGGCTCGACATCGGCCACGTTCATCGAACCTTCTACGCGCTGTCGAGGCACACGGGCCTGCGCGCGGTGGGCGCCAGCAAGGGGCCGCGGTTGCACGACTTTCGTCA
>CAMYOI010000089.1 GCA_947259955.1 uncultured Gammaproteobacteria bacterium | reverse complement strand
GTCCGGGCGCGTGATGGGATGACGATCAGTCGGCCATCCGGCAGCGCGACCTTGGTATACGCATAGCCGTCATCAAGGCCAATTGGAATCGGATTTATGTGTGAAACCTGTGTCATGGTGTTTCTTATCCTCGTATTCGTTGGCGACCACTTGAAGGCGCTACCCAATGACCTTCCCTAATGCAGCAAAGGGTTTGCCATCGGCCTTCACCCGTGGCCCACGTGCACGTGCTTGCGTCGTTAAGGGTTCTTCCTTCACTGCGATCATTCCTGATGCCTCTCTCGCCAGCCATTGCGTGAATGCTGTTGTTGATCTGGGTTCTCCTTTTTCCACTGCGCGTCGGAGCGCCAGGCACTCCGAACAAAATCCCTGCACCAGCAGTCCGCGCAACCATTCCTGTCGTCGGGTCGCCGGTATGCGCTCGAGTTGGTTCAGAATGATCGCCTCCAGGGCGATACGGGGATCGAGTTGTAAAACAACACGGTGCCCGGGTTTCTTCTTAACCACGAACTTGCCGCGGCGAGAGGCCAAACCTCGGGATAGGATTATGGGAATGGCAGACATTCATACCAGCGAAAATCCAACTCCTATCCGTCGTCGTTCTTCGTTTCCGAACACGTTGACTCAGCCTTGGAAGTGGGAGTCAAGCCGAAATGATCGGCGGATCCCTTTGGGAACTGCACGTTACGGGGAGCGAGCGGCGCACGGTGACCTCCATTCATGACGTCGTCGGGCACGATACCCATGCGTTCAATCGCCTCAGCAGCCCTGCCGGTTCCTGCCCGGACGGCTTCCCGGTCGATCCCGAGAAACCGATACGCTTGTGGCAGAGCAAAAACTCCCCGGATCTTGCGTGCACACGGCCTGAGCACCGCGTCCGCGGCTTCAGAATCGAACAAGCCAACGTGCGCGCCCGTCAGGACGGCGCGTACTAACGCGTCGAATCCTGCAATCAATTGGGCGCCCCGATAGGCGTAAGGATTGGCGAATCGAAGCGGTACCCGACAGGGTCGTGACGATTGTGCGACGATAACCTCCATCGCTTTCATCTGATTGAATAGCGTATCCAGCGCCAATTGCCGCTTACTGATCAGTTGGCGAGCACTGTCCAGCGTGTCATGGACCTTGAGCAGCCACCAATCCGCATAGGGATCGTCGCTCCTCGCGGCCTGCCATATCACCCGGAGTTGCGCGGCAAATCCCACTAATCCGGTAATTGCCGGTTTTTCAGCCGACCCGTTACGGCCCCGAACGAGCATTTGTGCCTGCCGGGTCTGAATTGACAACCAAACCTCGCCACGCAAAACGCCAGGACCCCTTTGGTCTTCAGCCGAAGCGGCGGCCTGGGTAGAATCAAATTGCTCTGGGGCCATCGTTGTCATCGATCCATTCTCAGCGAGGGATTCTCATCTCTCACGAAACGGATAGGCCTGCAATATTTAATTCGGCCCGATGGCGTCAGACTTTCTTTTCGGCCTGAAACGGTAGATAACGTGCCACTGAGGCCGTCCGATCATCCTATTCTTCCTGGCCGGGCAGCCAGGTGGGTTCAAATTTTGACTAGTTTTGACACTGTCAAAAACTTTGGGTGTAAATTTTGACTAGTTTTGACAGTGTCAAAACTTTGAGTATCAAGATGACTCGTCAGCACCATCCCCTTCGATGGACCGGTTTGGCATCCCGAGTGATTGTCGTATCTCGGCAAGCGGGCCTTTGGCGGCAGCTATTCGCTTGCGCATTTCCTCTTCGCGGTTATGAGGTGTGTGCGCTGCGCGTCCCGCGCTCTCCCGGCGGGCCTTTTCCCGGGCGTCACGCTCCTCACCCACCTTGATGCCGAGATTTGCCTTAAATGCGCCATTTTTTAAGGCTTTGCACAGCGAGAACAGAAAACTCATCTCGTCGTACAACGGCGGCATACCCTTTGTTTCCGCGCGGAAACGCCCTTCCAGTTCATCGAGAATGGGCTGGCGTGATTTTGCGGAAACGGTGGCGAGATAACGGTCCGCCAGTTTCCGCTGATCGCCAACGAGGCGTTTCGGATAGATCAGCGGGGCGCCTTTCTCACCGGCAACTCTATATTTTTTACTCCCTAAGCTTTGAGTGGTTGTTGTAGTAGTTTTATATATATAACTACTACTACAACTACATACGGCGTTTAAATTTTGAGGGTACAAATTTTGCACCTTCTTATCCACCGCGTTTAAATTTTGACCCTGGTGATCCAGACTGTGCCGTCTGTCAGGACCGCTTCGAAGCTCCGCCATGACCTTTGCGCTGAAGGCGAAGAGACGTCGTGGCCCCGACTTGTCCACCGATTCGGTCGCCTCGATTTTTCGGTCCAAAACAGATTCAGCGGCACACGAGTCCAGATCTGCATCAGATTCTTCATCGATGGAGTCCAAAGCAGCCCGCGCCAAGGATCGGACCCGCGCGTGGTGATGTTCGACTGAGTCGCGTAGAAACGTCATGTGGCCGACATCCAGATGCAGCACATCGACCAACGGCAGCGGCTCGTCGTGCACAGCGAACACGTTGCCCCGAAAACGGCTATTACGCTCGCGCGACGGCCCGCACAGCGTCAGCCATCGCGTGATGCGTAAAATCGCAATGGCCCGGGAAATTGTGGCCTTGGAGGAGACATTCGCGATGTTCGCGAGGGTGTTGTAGCTGGGGAAGGCCGCAGGACTTCCGGTTCCTTTGGCCTTCAGCATAATGGCCATCCAAACCAGCTTGTCCACGGGTTCGAGCACCGGATCCTGGACCACCAAGTCAGGAAACGACGCGTGCCGGTTCCCAAGGAACAACAGCATATCCGCGCCCGGCTTGGCGTTGCTGCGCCGCTTGCCGCGTTTGATCGCAGCTTCAATCAGCGCATCAAGCGTGCCTGTATCTGGACGGATTCCCCTCCCCGACTCATCCATCAGCGCCTTTGTGCCCAGCTGGTTTCGACCCTTGCAAATCCCCTGGGTCGCCATACAGAGCCCAGCGCCGGGTCAGGGTCCAGATGGCCCGCATCGATACGCCGGTTTCCGCGTGGAGTTCGAGGTATTCGGCCGCGGACAGCAAGTCATCCTCTTCACCCTCGATACGTTGATTCCAGGCATGCCACAGCCGATGGGTGCTGTCCTCATCGGGCCCCGGGGGGCGCCCGACCGATGGATCCAACGAAAGCGTCCGGCGCAGGCGGCTGTAGGCCTTGCCCCCCAGACCAAAGAGCGTTTGCATCATGTCCAACGGCGCGTCCGCGGCGATCAGCGCCTGTTCGGTCTCTTCTGACTCGCGCTGGCGCCGGAGATGATCCATCATGGGCCAGTAGATTTCACGATTGAGCGCAATCTTAAGACAATGTGACCTTAAGGACTCCACGCGATACAGATCAGCCAGCGTGATCTCTCTCAAGACCTCGATTTCGCGTGGACCGAAGTTCATGTGACGCAGCGCGATCTGGTCGCCTTCGACCAGGCAACGCAGGGCATACATCAATACGGCGGTTACCAGGTCAGATTCTTTAGTGCCCTGCATCCCTTTACGTCCAGAGCCGGATCCCGGAGGATTCCGCCAGCTGGTGTATCTGACGATAGGTACTCATCAGGTTGAGCAAATCGCTCCAGTCCGTCTCGCCAAGCCTGCGCCAGAGACGATAGCCGGTATGTCCCGGGTCGAGCGTCCAGATGCTGTTGAACAGAAGCCCGGCATCCTGCTGTTCGAGCGCCTGGCGCAGGACTGACTCTGACGGCAATGTCGCGACAATGGCGTCAATCGGGGCGACCGTCATTTCCGAACAGGCGGCGAGTTGCCACCAGACCATGGAGACCTGACTCAGGCTGTCCTCATCGAGCTGCTCGGCCAGGGCCGGGTCGGGCACATCGCGTAGAATGAAACCCAGCCCTGCGCCGGCAAGCGGTTCGACGAGCTCTCCGATGCCATTTCGCTGCGCCAAACGTGCCGCCAGTACCCACGCTCTGGCACGCAGTGATTTGATGTCCTTGGGCCCTCCCTGCCCGTCATCGAGAACCTGCTGTATGGAAGGATCAGGTTCGGTGTCCGGTTGTGCGCCGAGATGATCCATTGATCTCTCAATAGGGACCGCTTTTTGTGCGCCAAGGTTTTCGGTCTCAGGTGGACTCGACTCTCCGTTCGTTGTTTCCGGGCTCGTTTCCGAACCAGCCAACCAGTCCTTTTCGTGTTCTTCTGAACCTGCAAAATCGTTGTCTTCGAAATCTGGAATGGACAGCTCGCGCCCCTCAATATAAGCGTCAAGTTCCACACGAATGGTATGCACATTGATATCGGCCCGCTCCGCGATCTCGGTTTCTATGGCAGAGCGAAGTAGATCGTTATCCCAGTCAGTGTCGTCGTAACGCCGGCACAACGTTGCGAACACCTGATCGAATTCTTCTTCAACACCGAGACTCCGCTGTTTCCAGATTCTGCGTGCTGCTCGATCCAGAGTGCGGATCTTCTGTATCTGTGGCCGGCCCAGCCCTGCATTCAATGCCCGGGGAATGAGTGGCAGCAGTACCTCAACTCCATACGCCATGCGCGAGATCATTGACTCACTCACCGCGTACCCGCCCTCGGCCAAGGCGGCCTGGAGCTGCCTTTGGGACAGGTTGCCGATGTCCAGTTCTTCCTCGAGGAGCCGTTTGATTTCGAAGACGGCCAGGGCCTTGTCGACGAACATCAGGCCGCCGCGGAGGTCATTTTCACGAAGATGCGCCAGCAGCACATCCGATTCCCGGTTCCAGGGCTTGAACAAACACTGGACATGGGAAAACCGGTCATCGCCGGTTTCCTCATACAGATCCTTCAGTACGCGCAGACGGGTGTTACCGCCGGTGTGAACGATATAGTCATCACTGCCCGGACGCTGGGTGATGATCAGCGGTTGATCGAGACCATTGGCCCGTATCGATGCCTTGATTCTGTCGTACTCGGGGTTCTCGCTATGACGTGGATTGCGCTCATAGGGATTGATACAACGGACATCCAAGACCATTGATTCGGCCTCATCGATGGCACCCTGTGAGGACGACGCCTTAGCGTTATGGGAAGCCATTCGTCACCCTGGTCTTAAGATGTTTCCGGATTCGGCTCTGCTTTTTATAACATCCGGAACAGACCGCTTTCCGCCGACCGGCCCGATGATATTCCATGGCCGTGCCGCAGCTGCGGCAACGATGGTTGAAGTATTCAGCACATGCTGGACAGATCGAACCGTCATGGCTCAGTGGACCGATATAGGATATATCGCAGTGGTCGCAGGCCTGTTCGCACCACGCATTTATGCTAACCAGGCGGGGTACAAAGAAGGCGCGTGTCAGGGTCAATAGCGGTGCGTCAACGATCTCAAGATAGGCCTCGTAGACATGGATCAGCACACTGGCGGCGCTTCGCCCCGTTTGCTCCAGGTGCTGAAACAAATGCCACACCACGTTCGCGTGCAACAGTCGTTGATTGCTTTTGAGATACCACGTGTCCGTGAACGGCACCTGGCCGGGTGGCGATGGCATCCCGGTAAGCGGCGGATATAGGCCGCCAACGACTTTCTTAGTCAGACCGGTCAACTGGCATACCAGTGCAGCCCGGGCACCCATATGAACCAAATGAACGGCCTCGAGGGTGTTTCGGGCTTGATTTAGGGGTTCGATGTTACCGGCAATGTTTGTGTCTCTGTCCCGCTCGGCACCGAGAGCAACCGGCTGGTCGGAGATACCCGTATACATTGAAGTAAAGACCGGGTTCAGTCAGGAGAGTACGGCCAGACCCGCGGCTTGGAGTACCGCCTCAACCTCTTCAGGGTTTTCCTCGATGAGCGCCTTGAAGAGCCGGGACCACCACACCGCATCACCCCGCGCCGCCACCAACGGCACCTTGACCTGTGCGATTTTGGTCAGATATTCGCTGGGGGCTTGCGCCAGCAGACTAGCGAATTTCGGTGACATGCCCAGTAGCGGCGCCGCAACATCGGGGTCTTCCCGCGCGATGTCACGAACATGGATTAAATACTGAAGGTTGATACCGGAAAAATCGATTTTCATTACTACTACTCCTTATCATAATTCCCCCATGTGCATGTTAGCGGTCACTAGAGAAAAGAATGTGTCCGAAAGCAAGCCCCTAGAGAGCCGCTTTCCTGCTTGATTCCTGACAACCTTTGAGATATGAGTAATACAATGTGATCATCGTTCAACAGCTTCCCATACTGACCATTCTCTTTGAGAGATCGCGGCTCCCAGACGATTCTATAAAGCCGGCTTGTAATGGAGCCCAACCCGTCCGCACTGCGTCCGTGCGCTTCACGAACTCGATCGTATCCCGGTGGATCATGACGGCAGCGAGTACCAATTCATTCTGCCTTTACATCCGCCGAAGGTAGCGGAGTTGGTGGTGAATATCTTCACCCAAATGGGTGGTTTTTCGCGAAAACCTGTCGTTCCGTTCGATTGTTTGGGTTTGGCTGATGGGTGTTTAGATGGGTTTTATCCCGCATACCGCCCACCTCCGAGATCCCCTGCGGCACTTGGTTATGTTCTGGTCTGACCCGTTCTATTACGTACTCCTGTGCTTCGCAAAAATCTATGCGGCCTTCGGTATCCAGCGATATTCATCGTGTAATCCATCGAGAACCGGGCGAGCCATAACCTTAAGGTGGCCTGGGATGCGACGCCGATGTTTGTGTGGAGTGAAAGGAAGATCGACTGGTGGATCCGGGATTCCCGGCTCAAGGCTGGCGTGGGGCGGCCTCGATTATCATTTGTGACCCGGTTCTTTGTAATGATACATAAGTAGATTTCGGTCAGCAGAAAGAGGAAGTCAAGGCATTCTCCGCGGAGCGTACCGATGACTCGTTCGCAGAGGCTGTTAGCCTTGAGACTTCGAGGTGGCGTTTTGAGTACACGCAGTCCCCTGTGTGTAACGGATTGGTCGAACTGTGGAGAGAAACTTCTATCGCGACCATGAATGAGAAAACGATAGCCACGGTCCGACGGATTGGCTTCGCGCAACTGCTGTAGTGTCTCTATACCACTGTGGGGTTAGTCGTCACGGTCCAATGCACAATCCGTCGGGTCTGGTGTTCGATAATGACCCATACGTAGAGCAGACAAAACGTCGGCGTTACAACGGGATATAAGCCACAAACCCGTATTTTTGTTGCATGGTCGCGAACAAAGGTCGACCAACGTTGATCGCCATCCGGTTGTCCCCAGAGGCGTTTGGGCATGTACTTTCGTACCGTACCAGGTGATACTCGAAGCCCTAGCTTGTGAAGCAGTTCATCGGCAATACGCTCCTCACCTCAGCCAGGATTATCTCGCACCATTGCTCGGATGAGTGCGTATCGGTGGCTGGGCTGGCCGTATCTGCCAGCGCCAGAACGGGCGAAATCCCGTACGATGCCACCCGAGTGGTCGGGGAATATTTGTGGAGCACGGAATCGGGCTAGTTTTTAAATTTGTACATTTTGACTCGTTCGTATCCGAGTTCATCCAATATTTCTTTGGTTGGGGGTTTAGTACTGCTTAAGATCATTGATAAGTAATTACCCGAAACGCCCCAATGCTCGGCCGCGTCTTTTTTCTTGTCGAAATGACGCTTAATATACATTCGTAAAGTTTTTATGAGATCCTGGTCATTCGAATACCTACGTGTCATCTGGTGGATTCTCCTGGGTAAAGCTATTCATTTTTTAAGGAGTAATTATAGGACACGCTTCCTAGACAAAAATCACCCAAATGAGTGAAGAAATAGTGCTTGATTTCTGTTACGTGGCGGTCACGGCGAGCGGGCATAACTTGTAGACTTCGTCAAATGTGCATGAACGTTTTACGCACAGACAATGAGTCAAAAGCACGGCATAGTGGGAGTGCACAAGCGCGGTAATTCACAAGGCGGTCAATATGGACGGGAGGAAGTTTCTATAGACGCTGTCATGGCATGAATTCATAATCAAACCGCGCCTGGGAACTGACAGGATCCTCAGCAGTGAGTCTGCAAACGGAAATTATTCGACGAGGTCTGCAAATAGATAACACCTCCCAGTATTAAGTCTCGCCGGTAGTAGGTAATGCTTCCGGGTTCACCGGATGTGGTGACGTTGCGATTTCCCGGACGATGTAAGGATGTAAGTGCCACCTCGGGTACGACCATGGTTGCCATGTGGCCGCATGAATCGCACATAACCGCGTCACGAAGTTCTCTGAAAAACCCACAGATACTGCCATCGCACCCAGGATCCACGCGCTTGCATAGATCAGTTAACAGGACTTTCCAGTCGTCCGGTCTGGACAGCAGATAGCCAAGCAAATCCCCCGGCTACCCAGCATTGACGAACATTCTGGTCGGCGTACTGGTTAATGAAGATGTACAAGCCGCGCCGGGAGTTGGACCATGGTATTGCTCATACCTCGCCAGTTCTGAAAATGACCTGCGCACCTCGATAGCAGGACAGTAGACGCGACGACCAGTCGTTCGCCCGCAAACCTTGTGCGCGCGGTTCTGGTGGTCACGCGGATCACTCAGACTGTATCGCAGGCCACCAACGTTACTGCTGAGCAGTTCTGCGAGTAATGCCTGTGATAACAACAAGCCATAACGTTCGGTGACATTGGTGACCCAGTGTCACCAAGCTGTGGTGTTCCATGTCTTGCATCATCTGTGCTCTCCAATGAGTGAATGTGGAAGCACAGTTTTGCCATCGGTCAGCAGGATAAATGATAAATGGTCTCGAAAGCGGCCCTCTTGCGGCGTGCTTTCGAGACCATTTGTCAATCCAACTGCGGATATTATCAACAGACATCTATAACGCTATGCAGTACCCATACTCATGCAACATTGTGGCGTAGCACACCCCATTGCCCCCCGGCTTGTCCGACGCATACTTAATGGTCAAGGTGGGCTGAGAGTGCGGGGACCGAAACGGGCGCTATCGGATGACATGGTGACTTGGCTCCGAGAACACATACAGGAATTGATAGAGGCTTTAAGGGATCGCCAGAAAGCCAGAAAGAAAAGATCAGCAATCTTTGAATTTATCACGGCTTTGCACGCAAACAAGCGGATGCTGAGGCCCGCTAAGCGGATTAGATTTGTTACTTGTGAATCTTGCTCCAACTGGGCTGGACAAAGTTCTTGCGGGGCCAGAATGGTGACGTCAGGTGATCCGTTTCCTCGCGCGCGTGCTGGACTCTGCGGATTCCACACTCCACGGAGCAAACAATGAGCGTGCTGCCCCAAGAGTACTTTTCTGACGTCAGAAATACACGTCGTGAGCGTCTAACACCAGAAAAGATGGTCGCAGGTTGTGCAAACGTAAATGATGTGCGACGGGCACGAAAAAAGGCAGGTTTAACCGCCTATTGCACTCCTCTGGAGGTTGCGAAGGACGAGGACGTTACGGATCCTGGCTGGCTGTGTGCGATAGGGAATTGTGAGGTTTTAGACCGCCCCCTTTACCGTCACCGGCCTTATCAACACAAAGTAGGGGAATCGCCGGCGGGGATGTGTCCGTGAAGATACTGCCGGAAGAGGATGTTATTCTTTTGACAAGTAGAAAACGCTTTGCGTCACAGCAATCGGCGCTGACGGCTATGGGCATCCCGCATAGAGTAAGGCCTAATGGTAGTGTTGTGGTGATTGACGTGGATTTGCCCATTACATACCAAGAGAAGGATAATGAATCAGTCAACCTAGATTTGGGGGCAGCATGAACAAGCGATTGAAGCACAACAAGGCACTTCCCGCTCGTTGGCGTTTCAAACATGGGGCTTACTCCTACCGACCGAAACCAAGCCAAAGACACCTATGGGATGACAAGATCGAGTTCAAGCTAGGCCGGACTCTCGCTGAGGCATACCAAGTATTCGGTGCTCGAATGCAAGACGAAGTACCGACGATGGACAAATTGATTGATCGTTACCTGGCTCAAGTCACTCCTACCAAACAGCCACGGACTCAAAAGGATGAAGTAGTCATCCTGAATAAACTCAAAGCTGTGTTTAAGGATTCTAGCGTAAGCGGTATCACACCAGCACACTGTTACAAAGTGCGCGACGCGTTCACACAGAAGCACGGTCCAACATCAGCTAACCGGCACCTGGAAAAATTATCCCATCTATTCACCAAGGCTATTGAATGGGGAGCAAGGCAAGATCACCCCATGAAGGGAAAGGTGATGAAGAACAAACTCAGACCGGAGCGTCGGTATATCGAGGACTGGGAGATTGAGGAATCCCTGAAGGTTGCGCCGCCCCTGATCAGGGCATACGTCGAACTGAAGCTCCTAACAGGACTTAGAATGTCCGACATGCTCTCTATCAGGTTGCCTGATATCAAAGAGGATGGATTACACGTCAAGCCCAGAAAGACTGCCACCAGTAGTGGGAAGCGCTTGGTCATTGAGTGGGACGACGGAGGGATATTAAAGCAGGCCATCAATACCGTTCGGGCACTGAAACGTCCAACGGGATCAATCTGGTTATTCTGTACCAGATACGGGCAGCCCTACATCAAAGAAGACGGAACCATGAATGGCTTTGAGTCAATCTGGCAAAGGTGGCGTAGAAACGTACTCAATAAGACCAAACTGACTGAAATGTATTCCGAGCGTTCCCTGCGTACTAAGGTAGGAAGTGACGCGGAATCGGATGAAGCTGCGGCAAGAATATTAGCTCACGCCAATACGGAAACAGCCCGAAGGAACTACCGTGA
>CAMYOI010000088.1 GCA_947259955.1 uncultured Gammaproteobacteria bacterium | reverse complement strand
AGGAAAACCGGTCGACTGGTGGAAGTGGACAGGGATAACGTGCCCGACGATCCCGCTGAGAAAAAAGGGATCTCCGAGCAGCCGACGCGTCGGAAAGCCAGATCGACGCGACGATCAGGCATTCGCACGGTTCTGCTCATCGCCCTCGTTTCATTATTGTTGTTGGTGGTCGCGGTGATCTGGATTTTACCCGGCTACGTCGATCCCGTGACCCGGTTAGAAGGCGATGACGCAGGGGCGCGACAGGTTGACGCCACACCACCATCCGAATCGGAGACCCGTCGTGCCAGGTACAAGCGCGAAGCGGAAAAAGCATTGCAGCAGTACCTGAGACGACAAGCCGTTATGGAGGCACGGGAAGTGTCGATCTGGGGTGGACCGGAGTACGACAACGCGCTCCAGGCCGTGGCGGAGGCGGATGCATCCTTCGCCATCGAAAGTTTCGAGCAGGCGAAAACACGATACGAGGCAGCAACCCGGCTGCTGGAGGCCCTTGAGGAATCCACACCGGAGCGCTTGCAGCAGGCGCTGACCGAAGGTGAGATTGCACTCGAACGATTTGATGCGGATGCGGCTCGGCGCCAGTTCCAGATTGCGCTGGCGCTCGATTCGGGTAACGAGCAGGCCCGCGCTGGCGCGGCTCGTGCCGGGAATATTGAACAGCTCTCCCGCCTGTTGGACCGGGCCCGGGAGGCGGAGGCAAATAACGATCTGGCTTCCGCGCACGACCTGCTCGAAAAGGCGGTCGCCCTGGACCCTCTGGTGTCAGGGGCCCGGTCTGAACTGGACCGGGTCGGCGCTGAAATCGAAGCCCGGCGTTTCAATAAACTGATGTCCGAGGCGCTAAGGGCCATGGAAAACGGGCGGTTTGACGCGGCCGGCCGGGCGCTGTCGGCGGCCGAGGCTATTCATGGCGGTGCGCCAGGGGTGGCCGATGCCCGCGGCCGGCTGAAGCTCGCGATTCAACAACAAAAGATAAGCGAACACAGAACGCGGGCTGAAAAATTCGCTCAGGCCGAGCGCTGGCACGAGTCGTCGCGTGAATTGGACGCGGTGCTCGCCATAGATCCCCAGGCACAATTCGCGGTACAGGGGCTGGCGCAGAGCCGCCGGCTGGCGAAGCTCCACGATCAGCTCAACGCGTGGTTGCAGGATCCGGATCGCTTGCGCTCGTCACAGCCGAGAGCAAATGCGCGAACTCTGTTGGATGCCGAGGTATCGAACCTCGACAAGGGTCCGCGGCTGCAGCAGAAATTCGACCAGCTTGCCGCCCTGGTAGCACTTGCGGAAACCCCGGTACCGGTAGCGCTGGTGTCCGATGGCTTGACGGATGTGAAAATCAACCGGATTGGAAGTTTCGGTAAATTCGAGCAAAAGACGGTGCCCCTGCTGCCGGGTAAGTATGTGGTGCTGGGATCGAGAACGGGTTACCGGGACGTGCGCTTCGAGTTGAATGTACGTCTGGGATCCGCAACGCCGCCTCTGGTTGTCAAGTGCGGGGAAAGGGTTTGACTAGCGTTACCGTTAAAACCGCCGACGGGAGAACGTTCGAGTGCCAGGAGTGGGATCGGATCGGAATCGGGGGGCATGGTGCCGATGTATCCATCCCGGATGACCCGAGCAACAACCGGTACGCGTATATCGAGAACCGTGACGGTCGCGCGTGGATAGTTCCGGCAACGCCCGCGATCGAATTGCGCTTGAACGAGACGGCCATTGACGAGGCTGCTCCATTACGCGGCGGTGACGAACTCGGGGTGGGTAATGTCAAGTTTTCCCTGGACTACTCGGGTCAGATGCTCGAACTCGTGGAAAAGGAGTCCGGCCCAACGAGCGGTGCTGAAACAGGCAATGAACAAACAGATCAAAGCCACGCGACGCGGCGGCACGGCATCCGGTCGGGACGCGTGCGATTGTTCAAGGCCGTGCTGCTGGGTATTTTTCTCGTGCTCGTCATGGTTCTGCTTTTCGTGTTCGTTGCGACACCGATATCGGTTTCCGTAACACCCGAGCCCGAACGGATGGAGATACGGGGATTTCCCCCTCCCTTGCCGCTGCAGGACCGCTATTTGGCACTGCCCGGAGACTACCGTGTTCTGGCCGAAAAACGGGGCTTTGAATCGATGGACGCATCCATCTCCGTGGCTCGGGGGGGATACACGGAGTTTCCTTTCGAGATGACAAAACTGCCGGGCCGGGTATCCATCTATTCCCGCCCGGACGGCGCGGACGTCAGCGTCGGCGAAAAATTTCTCGGTCCAACACCGTTAATCGAGAAAAAGCTCGCGGCGGGTCCACACCGTCTCGTACTGTCGAAGGAACGCTACCAGGATTCCGTAATGGAGATAGATGTCGAGGGCCTGGACAGGGAGCAGGTCTTTCGTATCGAACTGGCTCCTGACTGGGCGCCGGTCACGTTTCGCTCCGAGCCCGAGGGAGCATCCGTCATACTCGGTGATGAAATTGCGGGCGTCACCCCGCTAACCGTTGACATACTCTCCGGCGACCACCAGGTGGGTATGGAGCTCGAAAAATACCAACCGGAATCGATTGAATTGACGGTGGAGGCCGGAATCGCCATGGCGGCGCCGGTGGTACGGCTTACGCCGGTGCCGGCCAATTTGAGGCTGTTGACGAAACCGCCGGCGACCGTAACCGTTGATGGCGTTTACCACGGCGGCACTCCGCTGGATCTGAAGCTGTCGCCCTGGGAAAAGCATGAAATTGCATTGGCCAGTGCCGGATATGAGACGGTCAAAAGGACCGTTGCCATGGAGCCGGGGGAGAGCGATGCCCTTTCCCTGGAGCTGGTTCCCTTATACGGTGTGGTATTCATCACGTCCAATCCGGCCGATGCGACCGTTGCCGTTGACGGCCGTGACATGGGCCCTGCCAGTCAGCGATTGCGACTGACTGCGAGGCAGCACACGCTCGAGTTCAGCAAGCCCGGATATGAATCGAAGCGCATCGAGTTGACGCCGCGTCCGGGGGTGAGCAAGGAGCTGTCAGTGGAACTTAACCCCGTGGGCAAGACGCCGTCGCCGGTTGCCGCCAAGCCGGATTTGAATCGTACCGGCCAGGGCCAGGAGCTCAAGTTGGTAACGCCCGGCGAGTTCACCATGGGTTCCTCCCGTCGTGAACAGGGACACCGCGCCAATGAAAATCTTCGTCGCGTGGTATTGACCAAACCCTACTATCTCAGCGCCCGGGAGGTGACCAACGGTGAGTTCCGGCGTTTCAGGCCGGAGCATTCTTCCGGCGCCGCCTACGGTCGGAGCCTGGACCGGGACGACCAGCCCGTAGTCAATATCAGCTGGGAGGATGCCGTGGCCTACCTGAACTGGCTCAGCGCGCAGGACGGTCTGCCGCCCGCATATCGAAAAGACGGAGAAAGATGGGTGCTGATCCAGCCTCCTGCCAGCGGTTATCGATTGCCAACCGAGGCGGAGTGGGCGAGGGCGGCAAGGTTCATCGGATCCAAACCGAAAAAATACGCCTGGGGTGAGACCTATCCCCCTGCGGCCAGATCCGAAAATTATGCCGATCGATCCGCGTCCTCTCTGTTGTCCTATACCCTGTCATCATACGACGACGCGAATCCGGTTGCGGCGCCTGTCGGCAGCTACGGCGCGAATGAGGCCGGATTGTACGATCTCGGTGGAAATGTGGCAGAGTGGGTCCATGACTTCTATGCCGTGTATCCCATGGAGACAAGCGCCGCGGCCGTGGACCCCAGGGGACCGGAATCCGGTCGTCACCACGTGGTGCGCGGCGCCGGCTGGAAAGACTCGACCTTGAGTGAGCTGCGGTTGAGCTACCGGGACTATGCCGCGGAACCGCGCAATGACCTGGGATTTAGGATCGCCCGATATGCGGATTGAAAGAAGCCTGCTTCTGTTGCTGGTGCTGACGTTTTTCGGAATGCACGCGTCGGCCCAAGACCAGGAACGATCCAAGGATCCGGCCCTGGAAGCGGAACCGGAAGCGGTCGCCGGCGATGCGCGGCCGGAGGCTGGTGCGGCGGGGTCCACCGCGGGTGGGGGCAAGGGATCCGGGCCGCCGGCACGTTTCATACCCAGGGAGACCATCTCACCGGACAGCGTCATAGCATTTCCCGCTGATATTTAGACCGTATTTCTCAACACACACATCGCACCGTGAGCGAGAGAAGATGAAAAAAGCCATACCGATCGAATTCGTCTACCAGGTGTTTTCATTGCTGATCGCGATCATCATCGTGCACGCGTTATACGTTGCGGTGATCCGGCCAAACGCCAGCGCATTCATGGAGCAGGAAGTCGCCCGAATGAAAGCGGACGCCGAATACGTACAGCAGCGTTCCATATTCGTGGTGATCAGGGATTTCGAGCAGGAAGCATGTTTCATCCTGGCACTGTGGGCGTTCAGCATCATGGGATACAAGGGTTATGCCAGCTATCGCGAGCGAAAACTTCTCTACAACCTGGTCGATGGAGAAGACGAACAGCACGACGCCGAACTGGATACGGATAAGCTTACCCGCCAACTCGATGGGCTGCCGCCGCGAGCGAGGGAAGCACTGCTTCCGCGCGCTTTGGGCGCGGCCCTGCACCGCTTCTCGGCGACGGGAAATGTTCAGGACGTGTCCGCGGCTGCGCGGGAAGTCTGCCAGACCGAAGCCGATCGACTGGAATCGGAGTTGTCTATCATTCGTTATATCGCCTGGGCCATTCCTTCCATCGGCTTTATCGGGACGGTGAGAGGGATCAGTGATGCGCTTGCCCAGGCACACCGCGCTGTCGAGGGCGATATCACCGGTGTGACCCAGAGTCTCGGCGTGGCCTTCAATTCGACGTTCGTGGCTCTGGCCATCAGCATCGTGGTCATGTTCTTCGTGCACCAGTTGCAGTTGGCCCAGGAGCGCGTGGTTCTCGAGACGGAAACCTACTGCGACCGCTACCTGATCCACCGGTTGAAACGATCACCGGCATGACGTATCGCCCGCATACTGCACCAGGATCCCGGGGAGTGCGGTGAAACGTCGCAGAGAGGTCAGCGTTTTCGGGCTCTCATTCCTGGACGTCATGTTCTGCGGCTTTGGTTCCGTCATCCTGCTGGTGATGATCATCAACTCCGATACGCTCGCCCGGCGCAAGGAAGTGCAACAGGATCTGCGCGGCGAGGTAGTGAGGCTGGAAACCGAGGTGCGGACCGGCGAGGATTACCTCGTCGAGATCCGCAACACGCTGGAGGAAACCGATCAGCAGAACATCGTGGCCCAAGGCCGAACCCGGGAGGCGTTGTCGGACGTCGAACAGACCAAGATCGAAATTGCCGCGCTGCAAAAAATTACCTCCGCTCAAAGACAGCATATCAATCAACTGCAATCCGACCTGAAGCGGGTCGATGCCGAAAAGCAAAAGCTTTCAAGTGAGCGCGAACAGGCCGAGAAACAGGGCCGCAGCGTCCGCCGGTTCATCGGCGAGGGGGACAGGCAGTATCTGACCGGGTTGAAAGTGGGCGGCAAGCGCATCCTGATTCTCGTCGATGCCTCGGCAAGCATGCTGGACGAAACCATCGTCAACATCATCAGGCTTCGCAATATGTCCGACGATGCGCGCCGAAATGCAGGCAAATGGCAGCGCACGGTGCATACGGTGGAATGGCTGTTGAGTCAGCTGCCGGTGGACAGTGAGTTCCAGGTCATCGCATTCGATGTCGACGCTAAATTTCTTGCGGGTGAAGGAAAGTGGATGGCGGCAAGTCAGAATACGAACCTAAACCAGGTGATGTCCAGGCTGAACGTGCTGGTCCCCGGAGGTGGAACAAGCCTGTACAAGGCATTCGAGCGGATCAGGGGTCTCACGCCCAGGCCGGACAACGTGATACTGCTGACCGACGGTTTACCGACGGTCGGCCAGTCGGGAAATACCGGCGGCCCCGTAAGTGGAAAGCGGCGTCTCAGTCATTTCAAGCAGGCGGTCAGGGTGCTGCCCGACGGCGTGCCGGTCAATTCCATCCTTTTTCCCATTGAAGGCGATCCCTTCGCAGCCAGTGAGTTCTGGAAACTGGCCGTGCGGAGCCGCGGCTCATTCATGAGCCCCTCGAAGGATTGGCCATGAGGCGCCGCCGCCGGGACACGCAGGTCTTCAGCATCTCTTTTCTGGATGTCGTGTGCTCCGCATTCGGCGCCATCATTCTGGTGCTGGTGTTATCCAAGACCGGTGAACCCCGGGTGCTGGAGCGCGTCAGGGCGGACCTGAGCGGCGTCGTGGCCGATCTTCAGCAGCAGCTGTTCGAGATTCGCGGTGAGACCCGGATACTCAATCGCGAGCTGCAGAACAAGACACCCCAGCTATCGGAATCGCAGCAGCAGCTGGCACGTCTTCTTCAGCGGCTGTCCGATCTCAAAGGAGAGTTTCGAAACGCAACCCAGCAGCTGGAAACCCAGCGCCGGATAGCCGGCCAGCTCGAATCAGCCCAGCAGTCGCTTACCGAAGAGATGTGGCGGCTGCTGGGCGACAACTTCCGGCGTAGACCGGTGGATGCGCCAATTGGCGGCATTCCGGTTGACAGCGAGTACATTATTTTCATCATCGACACGTCCGCCAGCATGTTCAACTTCAGCTGGCGGTTGATGCAGGACAAGGTCAGGGAAACCCTTGACATCTATCCTTCGGTGAAGGGAATCCAGGTAATGAACGACATGGGTCAATACATGTTCTCACAGTACTCCGGCCGATGGATACCCGATACACCGGCGCGGCGAAAGGCCATCCTGAGCCGGTTGGCAAGCTGGAATCCATTCAGCAACAGCAGTCCCGTGGAAGGGATTACCACCGCGATCAGGACATTCTATTCGGCTGACAAGAAGATCAGCCTCTACGTGCTCGGAGACGAGTTCTCGACGGGCTCCATCGATCAGGTGGTCAAGACCGTGGACCGCTACAATCGCGCCGGCGAGGATGGATCCCGCCTGGTCCGGATCCACGCGGTCGGCTTTCCGGTCCAGTTTCTGCGAGGGGACGGTCTCGACGCCACGGGTATTCGATTTGCCGCACTCATGCGAATCCTCACAACGCGAAACGGCGGCACGTTTGTCGGCCTCGATCGGGTCGATCCCTGACAACGCCCATGTAATAGAAATCCAGGTCGTAATTTTGACATGCGTCAAGACATTTCCGCCCCACCATACGTATCCTATTTCAACCTGTTTTTTCCATGATACGGGATCTTGTTTCGAATTGATCCGGAGGTAAGTCAATGAACACGAATATCTGGAATCCGTTCCGGGAAATGGAAGCCCTTCTCGACCGTTACAATCAGGCCACGGGGCGTACGCTGGCCAGGAGTGAAGACGAGGGAGCCGTGACGCTCGCTGACTGGTCGCCCTCGGTGGACATAGAAGAAAGCGACAACAGCTATCTGATCAAGGCGGATCTGCCCGGTGTAAAGAAGGAAGACATAGACGTTACTTTCGATAAGGGTGTGCTGGGGATCCGGGGAGAAAAACACGAGGAAAAGGAAACCGGTGAGAAAGGCGGCAAACGCCACCGCACGGAGCGATTTAGCGGCAGATTTGAGCGCTATTTCACGCTGCCGTCGGAAATCAACGTAGAGGGCATAGACGCTTCCTACCGGGACGGTGTGTTGTCACTGTTGATACCGAAAGCCCGGGAAGCGAAACCCAAGTCAATCGAAGTCGCCGTACGTTAAGAATGAAAATTCTTGTCCCCGTGGACGGCTCGGATAACGCCTTCAGGGCGATCGACCTGGCGTGCAGGCTCGCCGACGAGGGGAATGAGCTGTTATTACTCAACGTCGTTGGCCGCGGAGAGTTGCCCGAGGAATTGAAACGCTACGCCCGGGTCGAAAACATCGAAGGTCCACCGGCATGGCAATACGAACAGCTGATAGCTTCGGAGCTGCTCGGCAAGGCGGTGGAGCGTCTGCGGGGGCGAGGTTTCGAGAACATCGATACGTTTGTGCGTACCGGTGATCCAGCGAAAACCATCATTGCCGTTGCAAGGGAAACGGGCACGGAATTGATCGTCATGGGAAGCCGGGGCCTGGGAGCATTGAAAGGTCTGGCCTTCGGCAGTGTGTCGCAGAAGGTCTCTCACAGTGCCCCCTGCCAGGTTGTTACCGTATCTTGATATTCATCAATGCTCGAAACTGGCGGGTCTCTCAAAATACTAATCAACACAGTTATCAAAACAATCTTCGGGAATCTGGAAATGCCAGCCCACGTACACATCGACGCCGCTGATATCATCCGCTTCAAGCGGCAACTCGATATCGAACGGAATGCGCTCAAGGACGAGATGAATGCCGAACTGTTCCAGGATGAACACGGGCAGGATCATCACCAGGTCATCGATAGCGTGAGAGACCGTGGCGACGAAGCGGTGGCGGACCTCTATGCCGATCTTGCGCTGGCGTCGATTCAGAGCCATGTCGATCGACTGCAGGCCATCGAAAACGCGCTGTATCGGATCAACAAGAACATATACGGGCTTTGCCTCGATTGTGCGAAAGCGATCAGCAAGGCCCGGCTGGATGCCGACCCCGCGGTGCCCCGCTGTATAGAGTGCCAGACCCTGATCGAAAGCAGGCCCAGTGCGAAGGATGTCACCCCGTCATTGTAAGCCCGCCAACCCTCTGCCAGAGGGTCCGGGTGAGGGCGGTCAGCGCTTCACATGGCACGCAAGGCAACTCCCTGACAGTCGTCCTGCGAGATAGTAGTTCGGCGGTTCCGCCTCTACTGCCTTACGTGCATTGCGAACATCTGCTCGGAATTCCTCGATATTCTCGTCAATGAGCAGATGATTTGTCTGTCTTGACCCGGCGCCGAGCGTGAGGGCCTCCTTTTCCATGTTTCCCAGAAGCTCTAAAATCATTTCCCTGTTATAGCCTGCGATGTGTTCCTGGGAGTCGAAAATATCGTTCATTGACCAGATGTATTTGCTCAGGCGCAGCATCGCATTCTCGACCTCGCTGTCTTCGATATACACCATGTCGGCGGGGTAGGTATGCATTTTTACTTCTGTTTCCGCGCATCCGGCCAAAAGCGGCAGCAAGACGCTGAAAAATGTCATCCGGGCAGACAAGTATGGTGTTGAGAACATATGTCTAGTAATCTGATTGTTGCGACCACTTCTATCATACCCGCATAACATGGGATGTTTTTGATTTACATCAACAAGAGGCTGGTCCATACGACGTAGTTTCGAACGGCAATTGGATTGGGAAACAGTGATGAGCGATTTAATCTCGAAAATACACCAGGATCACATCAACATGGCGCGGATCCTCAAACTGGTCTCCAGTGAGATCGATGCACTCGTCGCGGAGGAACCGAGAGATCTTGAAGTGCTGGATGATGCCATGCGCTACATGATCAACTACGCGGACAAGCTGCACCATCCCAAAGAGGACATCATGTTTCGACGACTGCAGGAAGCGGCGCCGGAGACGCGTGAAATGGTCGATGAAATTTTCAATGAACACCAGGACATCACCACCAAAGGATCGGAGTTTCATGAACTCGTACTCGCCGTGGAATACGGAGACTTCGTACTGCGCAAGGACATCATTGCCAAAGGCAAGGATTACGTTCAGACGCTGTATTCTCATATGCGCAAGGAAGAAGAAAACCTGCTCAGGACTGCGCAGAAGCTGACTGAGAGCGGAGGTGGACTTGATCTGGGAGTCGAGGCGAGCGAGCTGATTGATCCCTTGTTCGGCGAAGACATTCGCAAGGAGTACGAGAATCTGTACGAACACATACTGAATCAGTATGGTGACGACTGGCGGCATCCGGCACATAGCCTGGTGTGACGGCCGGCGCCTCGTCTGATTACCCGAATCCGGGCGAATCTTTTAAACAAGATTTCCCAACCTCGACGCTGATCCGGTCGCTGTGTGATCCGTCCGTCTACGACCACACGGTGAGCGGCATCCGGGTGGTTGAAACCCATATATCCTGGATCATCCTGACCGGACCGTTCGCATACAAAGTAAAAAAACCGGTTTCACTGGGCTTCCTCGATTTCGGTACCCTGTCAAAGCGCAAGGCGATGTGCATGGAGGAGTTGCGCCTGAACCGCAGGCTGGCGCCGGAGTTGTACCTCGATGTCGTCGCCATAACGGGTAGCGAGACGGCCCCCGTCCTGAACGGACGCGGCGCTGCCATAGAGTACGCGGTCAAAATGGTTCAGTTCGATACCGACAACGAGATGGCCGCGCTGGTTTGCAAAGGGCTGCCCATCAGCCTGATTAATGATCTTGCCGGTGGGTTGGCCGATTTTCACCTGAATCGGGCCCGGATCTGCAGTGACCAGGCATTCAGCACCCCCGCTCAGGTTGGTCAGCGGATCAAGGACAACTTCGTTGTTCTGAGGTCGAACTCGGATTCCGACAGCTTGCGTCGCCTCGATTATCTGGAAACATGGGTAGATGCCCGGCTCGAGGACCTGAAGGAATCCATCGAGCGCCGCGGAGGCGACGGTTTCGTCAGGGAGTGCCACGGTGATCTGCACCTCGGAAACATGGTAGTGATCGGAGACAGGGTCCGCCTGTTCGATTGCCTCGAGTTCGATATGCGGCTCAGGTGGATAGACGTGATTAGCGAAGTCGCGTTCGTCGTCATGGATTTCGACTATCACGGATGCAGCGAGTACGGCTACCAGTTCCTCAACAGGTATCTGTCCGCTACGGGAGACTATTCAGGCCTGGAACTGTTGCCGTTGTACCTGGTCTATCG
>CAMYOI010000087.1 GCA_947259955.1 uncultured Gammaproteobacteria bacterium | reverse complement strand
CTGCTGATGGATGTGCGCGAAGACATCGAGGACCGGCACGTGCTGATTGTCGAGGATATTCTCGATACCGGGCATACCCTTGACTACCTGATCTCGCTGTTGCGGGCCCGAAATCCGGCGTCGCTCAAAACTTGCGTCCTGGTACGAAAGTCCGAGCGCGTAGAGATAGATGTCCACATCGATTATCTCGGCTTCGAGATCCCCGACGTCTGGGTCGTCGGCTATGGCCTGGATTTCGCGGAACAGAATCGGACGCTGCCGTACATCGGGGTGATCGAGCCTGAGCAGTAATGAGCCTGTTGTAGGAGGCCTGTCCTCGGACCGATTCACCGCTGCGGGGCGCCGCTCCACCAATACCGGTATCGTGTCAATTACCTTGTAGGAGGCGCGCCCTCGCGCCGATAATCTCGAGGTTTTATTCGGGTTCCATGTTTACCTGGCTCAATATTTCTTTCAGCCCCGGCTTGTACTGGTAGATCTCGTCCAGCGTGAGCCCGTCCAGTTCATGAGGAAAAACCAGCCAGCGATCTGTTTCATGCACATAGTAATCGGGGACCCGCTCGGTTTTATTGTTCTCCGGTTTGAAATACACTCGTAGACGTCATCCACGATGAGCAGCGTGTCTTCCGCATTGATGTTCTTGATGAGATAGCTGAGGCCATGGACACGAACCTGCGATTCCCGCTTACCGACGGCGCTGTACGAAGAGGTGCGGATCGCAATGTGGTCGGTCTTTACGCCATAGAAATCGAGCAGCTCCTGCACCACGATGCCCACCGGGGTGCCGCCGCGCCAGACGCCGACAATGAAGTTTGGTCTGAAACCGCTTTGCAGGACCTGGATGCCGAGCCTGATTGAATCTTCCATGAGTTCCTGGGCGTCGATGAATTTTTTTTCGGTGGTCACAGTCCTTCCCCGCTCAGCCATTTTGGTACCTCGGGCGGTACGTAGGCCTCCAGTTTATCGATCAGATTGTCCACATCTTCCTCCACGATCAGCATGGATCGATGTTGTTCCTTGACGAAGCCTTGCGAAACCATGCCGTCGAGAAAAGTGATCAAGGGATCAAAATAACCCGCCACATTGAGCAGCGCGCACGGTTTTCGATGGAACCCGAGTTGCGCCCAGGTCCACACCTCGAACAGTTCTTCCAGGGTGCCGAGTCCGCCGGGCAGCGCGGCAAAGCCATCGGAGAATTTTGCCATCATTGCCTTGCGCTCGTGCATGGAATCGACGACGACGAGGTCGGACAATCCCTCATACGGCGTCTCTTTCTTTAGCAGGTCGTGCGGGATTATGCCGATGGCTTCGCCGCCATTGCGAACGGCGGCGTCCGCAATGGCCCCCATCATGCCAATATTGCCGCCACCATATACCAGACCGATGCCGCGGTCCGCCAGCGTCTTTCCCAGAGTGTTCGCCGCGGCCAGGTATTCGGGCTTGCGGCCGGAACTGGCGCCGCAGTAGGTACACAATCGATTCATACGAAAAGTTTGTTATTTTGATTGGGGCCCGACGATACCAATAAAGAATTCAAACAGAAATCCCCTAAATTCCTATCGAAAAGTCTAACATTTGATATTAATATAAAGATATGTTTATATCGGCATTAATTTATTCCATTAAGCATCATTGGAAATTGAACCCATATCCCTGAGCAGTTTGCTGAACGCGCTCCGCGCCGCGGGTGAGTCCACGCGACTTCGCATGCTGGCCATACTGTCCAAAAGCGAACTCACCGTGACCGAATTGACCCGGATCCTTGGTCAGAGTCAGCCCCGGGTCAGCCGCCACCTGAAGCTGATGTGCGAGGGGCACCTGCTGAAGCGCTATCGGGAAGGGTCCTGGGTACTGTACCGCATCTCCCATACCGGCCCGGCGGCCAGTTTGGTGCGTGAACTGGTCCGGTTGCTGCCGGACGACGATCCGGAACTGGAACGCGACCGGCAGCGGCTTTCGGTTATCCGTGAGGAGCACGCTCGAAAGGCAGCCGACTATTTTCAGAAGATCGCAACGCGATGGGACAGCATTCGCGAACTGTACGTTGCCGAAGAGGACGTGGAACGGGCGATGCTCGCCGCGGTGGATGATATCGATATCGACTTTCTTCTTGATCTGGGTACAGGCACCGGAAGGATTCTCGAAATATTCGGTCCCCGCATCGGGACGGGCCTTGGCATCGACCTTAGCCGCGAGATGCTTGGTGTCGCGCGTTTGAAGCTCGGGACCGCGGATATCGATCATTGCCACGTGCGACATGGAGATATCTACAACCTTGGCGTCGACGCCGCTAGTGTTGATGTCGCCACCATTCACCACGTCCTGCATTTTCTTGACGATCCGGCAATGGTCGTGGCGGAAGCGGTGCGGACGCTGCGGCCCGGCGGCCGGCTGCTAATCGTCGATTTTGCGCCTCATCACATTGACGTATTGCGCGACGAGCACGCGCATAGGAGACTGGGTTTCAGCGATGAGGAAGTGAACGACTGGCTGCGGCGTGCCGGCGCCCGTTGTCGCGCGGTACATCATCTGACCACCGGTAGCGGTGCCGAAAACGGGGATCACCTGGTTGTCACCCTATGGGTAGGCGAGACTGAAGTTGCTTGAATCGAATACGGAAACGCGGAGGATTATGAATTGGCCACGATAAAAGATCGCCATTTACAGGCGAGCGCGGACGAGACCTACAAGCGTTTGCAAAAGCGGCCGCAAACAGGGGTGCGATCCATTGATGGGCGGATATCGGTGTCATTCGAATTTTTTCCGCCGCAGACGGACCGTGCCGCCCGGCAGTTGTGGAGTTCAATCGAGCAATTGTCACCGCTGGCGCCCGATTTTGTCTCGGTTACTTACGGCGCGGGCGGCAGCACGAGAGAGCGGACCCATGCTACGGTCAAACGGGTGCTTGACGAGACGGTACTGGTTCCGGCTGCCCATCTCACCTGCGTCGGTGCATCGCGTGAAGAAATAGATAAGATCGCGGAAGACTACTGGCGAAGCGGTGTCCGCAACATCGTAGCGTTGCGGGGTGATCCACCGGACGGCGGCGGGTTCACGCCGCACCCGAGTGGTTATACGAACGCGGCCGCTTTGGTCGATGGCCTTTCCCGTCGCCACGACTACGACATCAGCGTCGCCGCCTACCCGGAGACGCATCCAGATGCGAAGACTCCCGCAGCGGATCTCGACAACCTGAAACGAAAAATCGACGCAGGTGCCAGCCGGGCAATTACCCAGTTCTTCTTCGACGCCGAGACCTATCTGAGATTTCGCGACCGCGTGACGAGCGCGGGAATCACGGCTCCGATCATTCCCGGCATCCTGCCGGTGACCAATTTCAGAAGGCTCGCGGAGTTCGCGGCACGCTGCGGTACGTCGGTACCGGACTGGATCGGAAAACTTTTCGAAGGTCTGGACGATGCACCGGATATCCGGCAGCTCGTTTCTGCCACGGTCACCGCGGAATTGTGCACGCGGCTGGTCGACCAGGGTGTATCTGACTTTCATTTCTATACACTCAATCGCAGTGAATTGACCCTGGCCATCTGCCGTATCCTCGGCGTGTTTCCGCCAGCCGCACAAACATCACGAGCCGCCGCCAGATTATGATCAAGAAACTTCACAAGACGCAGCTGCTGGAGCGTGCCCTGTCTAATCGGATCCTGGTCCTGGACGGGGCTATGGGGACCATGGTCCAGGGGCTCGGGTTGGACGAGACACAATTCCGCGGCTCTCGGTTTGCTCATCACGACAGGGAACTGAAGGGGAATAACGATCTCCTGTCGCTCACGCAGCCCGATGCAGTTCAGGAAATCCACGAGGCTTTTCTGGCGGCCGGTGCCGACATCGTAGAGACAAACACTTTTAATTCCAACCGAATCTCTCAGGCCGACTATGCACTGGAAGACCAGGTCCATGCGCTCAATTATGAAGCGGCGCGATTGGCACGGCGCGCGGTCGATAAGTTCGACAGTAAAGAATGTCCCCGGTGGGTGGCGGGTGTACTCGGCCCGACCAGCCGAACCGCCTCCATTTCACCGGACGTCAACGACCCCGGGTACCGCAATGTCGATTTCGACACGTTGCGGGAAATCTATGCCGAGGCGCTGATCGGCCTCGTCGAAGGCGGCGTCGATGTGATCATGGTGGAGACCATTTTCGATACGCTCAACGCCAAGGCCGCGGTGTATGCAATCGCCGAGTATTTTGAATCGAAAGAACTGCACCTGCCGGTCTACCTGTCCGGCACTATCACGGATCGCAGCGGCCGGACGCTGTCCGGTCAGACAACCGAGGCGTTCTGGTATTCCCTTCGCCACGCAGATCCTCTGGTGGTCGGACTCAATTGCGCCCTGGGCGCCGCGGATTTGAGAGAGTATATCGACGCCCTGAGCCGGGTCGCGGAATGCACAGTCGGCTGCCACCCGAACGCCGGCCTTCCCAATGAAATGGGAGAATACGACGATACGCCGGAATACATGGCACGGGTCCTCGGTGAGTTTGCGCGGGATGGGCTGATCAACGTGGCGGGGGGCTGCTGCGGCACCACGCCGGAGCACGTCCGCGCCATCGCGGATGCCGTCGCCGGCCTGCCGCCCCGTGTTGCGCCAGCGCAAACTCCGGCGTGCCGCCTGGCCGGACTGGAGCCCCTCGTCATCGATGAGGACAGCCTGTTCGTGAACATCGGTGAACGCACCAACGTGACCGGATCGGCCCGTTTTGCGCGGCTCATCGCCGAGGATGACTATGATACGGCCGTTGGGATCGCGCGTGAGCAGGTGGAGAACGGCGCGCAGATCATCGACGTCAACATGGACGAGGGCATGCTGGATTCGGAAGCCGCGATGCAAAGGTTCCTCCGCCTGATATCCTCCGAGCCCGACATCGCCCGGGTCCCGGTAATGGTGGACTCCAGCAAGTGGTCGGTGCTCGAGGCCGGCCTCAAGTGTCTGCAGGGCAAGAGCTTCGTCAATTCCATCAGTCTGAAGGAAGGAGAGAAAACCTTCGTAGAGCAGGCCACGAAGGTGCGCCGCTACGGCGCGGGAGTCGTTGTCATGGCTTTCGACGAGGAGGGTCAGGCGGAGACCGCCGAACGCAAGTTCGAGATATGCCGCCGTGCATATCGCATCCTGGTCGATGAGGTCGGCTTTGCGCCGGAAGACATCATTTTCGATCCCAACATCTTTGCCGTCGCCACCGGTATGGACGCCCACAACGATTACGCACGCGCCTTTCTGGAAGCGGTAAAAATGATCAAGCAGCAATTGCCGTACGCGATGGTTTCCGGTGGCGTGTCGAACCTGTCGTTTTCCTTCCGCGGCAACAATCCACTGCGCGAGGCGATGCATGCCGCCTTTCTTTACCACGGCATCCGAATCGGCCTCGACATGGCCATCGTCAATGCCGGCAAGCTCCCGGTGTACGAGGATATTCCAGCGGATCTGAAGGAGCGTATCGAAGACGTTCTGTTCAATCGCCGTGACGACGCGGCGGAACGGCTGCTCGAAATCGCGAGCACGGTCAAAGGCAGCGCATCGGTTAAAGAGGAAGACCTGTCATGGCGCGACAAGCCCGTGGCTGATCGGCTGGTGCATGCGCTCGTGCACGGTATCGATCGGTTCATCGTGGACGACACCGAAGAGGCTCGCCGGTGTGCACAACGCCCTCTCGATGTGATCGAGGGGCCATTGATGGCCGGTATGAACGTGGTCGGAGATCTTTTCGGGACCGGTAAAATGTTCCTTCCGCAGGTGGTCAAGAGCGCGCGGGTGATGAAGCGGGCGGTGGCCCACCTGGAACCGTTCATGGAGACCGAAGCTTCCGGCAAACGTCAGAGCGCCGGCAGGATCGTGATGGCTACGGCGAAGGGAGATGTGCACGATATCGGTAAAAATATCGTCGGCGTAGTGCTGCGATGCAACAACTACGACGTGATCGATCTGGGCGTGATGGTGCCCAGCGCGAAGATCCTGGATACCGCCCGGCGGGTCAATGCCGACATGATCGGAGTGTCCGGTTTGATCACGCCCAGTCTGGACGAGATGCGGCACGTTGCGGCGGAGATGGAGAGGGAAGGGTTCGACATCCCGCTGCTGATCGGCGGTGCCACCACGAGCAAGGTCCATACGGCGGTCAAAATCGAGCCGAACTATTCCGGTGCCGTGATGTACGTCCCGGACGCCTCGAAAGCGGTCGGGGTCGTCACCCGCTTCCTCGGTGAAGGCGGCGATGAATTAGCGATGCAGACGCGTGAAGAATACCGTGAGATCCGCGAACGTCGAGAGTCGCAGCAGCGGCAGGCGAGGCGGGTGAGCCTGGCCGAAGCCCGGCACAACCGGGTCGCAATTGAATGGCGCGACTATGAACCACACGTTCCCGCGTTTACCGGGATCAAGGTCTTCCCGGATTATGACATCGAGACGTTGACTCGCTTCATCGACTGGACGCCGTTCTTTCGAAGTTGGGATCTTGCCGGCGTGCATCCACGCATTCTCGACGACGCCACGGTGGGCGAGGCGGCGCGCGGCCTGTATGCCGACGCGCGGATCATGCTTGAACGTATCGTGATCGAGAAATGGCTGCGGGTGCGCGCAGTGATCGGGTTCTGGCCGGCCCGCAGCACGGCGCAAGAAGATATCGTCCTTTATACCGACGAATCGACGGCGGAACGTCTGTGCACCTTCCATACTCTGCGTCAGCAGATGAAGCGGGATCGGGAACGTCCCAACTACGCGCTCTCCGATTTCATCGCCCCTGAACATTCTGGCATCGTCGACTATATGGGCGGATTCGCCGTCAGCGCCGGCTTCGGCACCGACGAACGCGCGGCCGCGTTCGAGGCCGCCCACGATGACTATTCCGCAATCATGTTGAAAGCGCTGGCCGATCGGCTGGCGGAGGCGTTCGCGGAGCACATGCACCAGCGCGTACGCCGCGAGTTTTGGGGATACGCTGCCGAGGAAGATATCGACAACGAGCGTCTGATCAAGGAGGAGTATCGGGGAATCCGTCCCGCGCCCGGATATCCGGCCTGCCCGGACCACACCGAAAAAAGGACGTTGTTCGATTTGCTGCAGGTCGAGTCACGAGTCGGCATGGAGCTCACCGAGAGCTACGCCATGATACCGGCCGCGTCGGTCAGCGGTTTTTATATTGCGCATCCCGACAGCCGCTACTTCGGTGTGAGCAAGATCGAACGCGACCAGGTCGAAGACTACGCCGCCAGAAAGGGATGGACCGTGAAGGACGCAGAACGCTGGCTCGCACCAGTACTGGGCTACGATCCCGAGGTCGGTGCGGCGGCTTAGCCTGCACTTCTCCCTGTTGAGGGGAGGCCGGGGTGAGGGGTTGCTCAGTCTTCCGATTGATCCGTGGTGTCCTCGGCATCGAAAAAATAGATCCCGAAATTCATGCGGTGGCTGGCGTTTTCCTTGTCCTTGTCCCGGTTCTGCAGCCGTCGTGCGCGGCGGTTGATTTTTTTCAACGCCTGCATGCCCTCCTGTTCGGCCAACTCGGAAAGTTTGCTTACCGAGTCCGGTGTAAGATCATCGTAGTACACGCTGCGCTCCATATATGGCGGGGAGTTGCCCTGGACATTGTGCCGGGCGGCGGCGAGGTGGTCGTGAACATTTCGGCCCAGGTAGAACGCTTTTTCATCGAAGCCCTGACTGGGAATGAACGCCTCCTGCTTGAGGTAGACCTTGCCTGATTCATCGATCTCGACCACACCGAGACGGACCCATTCATCCAGCACGGCTCGCGGCCGGATGTCCTTGCTGACAGATGTGACCAGGTCCTCGAAGCTCGGCTCGCCGTCGTCGCGAGATAAACGCCACAGGCCTAAAGGTTTATCCTGCTCATCAAGAAAACGCTCATCGCTGGTCCACAGCGCCACAAGCTGCGCACCGAGATAAACGCTCTCGGGCGGCGGGGCTTCGGACAGGGGTTCGGCGCGGAACTGTCTGACATCTTTGCGGTGTACGCCCGTCAGCAGGGTGATACGGCTGTCGGTCTGCCTTTTGCCGTGAAGAGTAAACTCCTTCTCCGCGACATCGACATATATCCGCTTCAGCACCCCGGTCAGCCAGGTGTAGGTCAGGCCATGTTCAAGCAACAGGCCGACAAGCGGCCGCAGCAATTTTTCAATTGCCCTGGTTAATACCTCGGGCGGCCCCCCGGCTGGATTGTCTAGATTATTATCTGACATTGGTTCCCTTCGGCGGGGAAGTTCCGTAGTTGGACCGTATTATACTTGACGTGGGAAAATAACCCACTTAAATTGATGCGAATAACGCCAACTTTCAACGGTACCCCCGTGTTCAGACTTCGGCTCAACAAGATTCTATGTGTAATCGCCTTTGCATTGCTGCTGTCTTCGTGCGGAGGAGGGTCCGGTACGACGGCCGGGGTTGGCGGAGCGGGAATCGGCGGCACCGGGATTACACTCGTGCGTGGCAATGTGGCGACGGTCGTGGCGTCGCTCGAGAAGGAAGGCGGGAGCGGATACGCGAGGATGGTTGCTCGGATGGCTTCTCTCGTCAGCAGCGAGGCAATCGCACAGTCGGGCAGCGCGACAGGGATCAAGGTGTTCGGAGGGGAGAAACAGGATGTGACCGATGATCAGGGGCGTTTCGACCTGATCGATGTCACGCCCAGTGCCAACTTCATCATCACGCTGATACTGGTGGATGGGCAGCGGGTCGATTTTTCGATTGGTGCGGTGCCTGATAAGGCGGCAGTCCAGGTCAACAACATTGTCGTCGATGCGCGTCAGGGCAATGCCAAACCTTCGAGCGTCGAGCTAACGGATAATTCCGATGACGGTGATTCGGGCGACAACGGATCAGCGGACGAAGGTTCGCCGGATGACAACTCGCAGGACGACAATTCCGAGAGCGGCGGGTCCTCGGGAAGCAGTGGATCCGACTCCAACAGTGGTGGCGATGAAGAAGGCGAGGAAGAGAAAGAGAAAGATAACGATTCGGAAGACGATCATTCCGGCGGACACTGATCTTTAAGTAGGGAGTCCTCCGGTCGGAATCGACCAACATGTAGGAGCGGCGCCCTCGCCGCGAACTATCGGCGCGGGGCGCGCCTCGTACGGTATTCTCCGACTCTGACACATGATTTTTATGCGGCGCCCTCGCCGCAATAAGAACACCCGGGCCGGCACGCCCCGATCAAATTCCTTCCTTGAATCGAATCACGATGTCACGCCCTCTGTGCGCGATCTGCCCCAGAAAGGTGACCAGGAAGAGCGTCATGCCCAGCATTTCGATGAACTCTTCGATGGACTTGGAGAAATGCCTGACGGTTTCATTATCCCAGTCGAAGTTTTCGACCAGCCACGCATAGCCGTCCTCCATACCTTCCACGAAATCCATCGACACCGCGATGGCGAAGCACGTCAGCGCCCCAAGAACGCGGGCCCGGTCCGCGGGCCGCGGCAGCTCGAACCACAAAAAGCCGAGGAGGAACAACCCCATGGCGGCGAAAACGGGAGCCAGCAGCATTTGCCACGGATAACTGATGAAGCCGACGCTGCCTCCTTCGCGTTCCTTGAACGCCGATCCGATCCGTTCATGCACGGCCGCGCCGTCATCGATGGCGATGTAGGTAAAGAACAGGGCGACCAGCAGCCAGCCGATGCGGCGTGGCCGGGAAATTTCATGCCTGCGGCCAATTGCGTAGATGAACCATGCGCCCAAGGCCACGAAAACGGTCTGGGTGACGGCGAACCAGGACGCCAGAGCGTCTTCACGGGTCGTATTGAACAGCCTCCGGATGGGACCGTATTCCGACCAGCGCAGCCAGTTGACCGTCAGGTCCAGGTAGACCAGGGTGATCTCCACAATCAAACAGGTCAGGAAGACTACCCATAAAAAACGGCCAGTATCGACGGTGAAAACCGTCGAACCGGCCAGGGTTATATCAACGTCTTGTCTATCTGTTCTTATGCTTAACTCTGGGAATTGGCAGAATCATCATCACTTTCGCCATCGACGCTTTCGTCATCACTCGCGCCGTCATCACTCACGCCATCATCGCTGCTGATGTCATCGGCGCTGGCGACGCTGTCGTCATCGCTGCCGTTAGCGTCACCGGCTACTAGCGCACCACTACCTGATGAGCCCGTTACGTTCGCACTAACAACCCGTGCGTCAGCACCGTTCAATACAACCTGAACCTGCGTTGTCATACCTGCCTCAACGGGTATCGGATCGCCGGGTTGCCCATTGAACCGCGTGTCGCAATTATCAGCGAAATCTTCCGGCAAACTCGGAATACTAAGTGAAAATTGACCACTTTCGTTGGTTTGGGTTGCGGCTTCTATATTGACGGGATCGCGGGGGCACATCACTTTTACGGTGATAGGGGCATCGGCTCGGGCCACCGGAACAAAAATATCGCTGACCACGACAAGCAGGCCCGACGAATTCCGTATGTCCAGACTGGCCAGACTGCTATTGGTTACGGTGCCGGACACGGTTGCCGCATTGCGTGATCCGCTGCCCCCCGCTGAGCTGCTGCTTCCGCCGCCACAAGCGGTCAACGTAATGGCGATTGCCGCCAACATGGATACAAGTAACGCAACCTGGCCCTTGATAAGGGTTTTCATCATGTCTTTCCTCATGTGAGCATGTATTTAAGCGTGAGCGTGATATGTCTCAGTATAGACGTATCAATAAGTGGGATAATTTCCCACGCAAGTAGTTTAGTGAAAGACCACTTAAGAGTCCAGTGTTCCCGATAAATGGCGAATTGACACCGTGCGCACCGACGATCTCGTGAGCGTTGCGCATCAGGGCAGCCCGTTCAGCAAGGGAGACGTCCCGCCGGGAGGAATCCGGTGGCAACGTGTTCCGCCGACGGTAAACGTCAGCGGATATCCTACGTCACAAGGGGCGGTTCACTTCCGTGACAACACGATGGTCAGCCGTATTAGCCGTGACCTCACGTCCCCTTGCGTAACCAGGTTCAGTCCGATCATGGTCAGGCCCGGGGACAACCATACCCATGTCGAATGTGTTTCACCGAAAATGATGATCCCCCACGCAACTCCGGCAATGGTGATGACGGGATTCGATTGGTCGATGCGGACAAGACACGGAGTGTAATCTTTGATAGCTCCGTGAGCGAGATCTGCAGCGCGGCTCCGTGCGCGGTCGGCCGATAAAATCCAATTGTTCGCGCCATGGAGGCGCATGGGGATGGATCAGATGCCGAGGAGTGACCCGGGTGGGCGGCGATCAGACGCTTTGAAGTTGATGCCGCCGCCGTATTTTACGCTGCTCTTCCCCGTTCCGGGATGCCCCGGCTACTCGTCTCTCCGGGATCGCGCGTTTATCCCGCGCTGGCCGGCGGCCGGCGCGGCCAATATGGCAATCGGTGCTG
>CAMYOI010000086.1 GCA_947259955.1 uncultured Gammaproteobacteria bacterium | reverse complement strand
TGGTGGAAGTAGCAATAATGGATTTATGCTGAACTGCTCATCCAGGGTGATCAATATCTGATTGATGGTTTCAAGATTTTCCTCCCCACCGCCGTATGAGAGTCCGAGCACGATCTCAATGACTAACGTCAGTCCAAAGGCCACCCCGGACGTATACATCATGTGTCTGATATGGGTATAGAGGTCAGTCACCGCCACGGCCGGGGCAAGATTCGTGGTATCCGACAGCGGTGACATCTTGTCCCCGAAATACGCGCCCGAAAGCACCGCCCCGGCGACGATCGGCAAGGGAAATCCCAATCCCGAACCGATACCCATTAACGCAACACCGATGGTGCCGGTCGTGCCCCAGGACGTACCCGTCGCCAAAGACGTGATGGCGCAGATAATGAGTGTAGCGGGTAAAAATATCTCTGGGGACAAAATCTTCAATCCATAATACAGCAATGTCGGCACCACACCGCTTAATATCCAAACCCCGATTAAAATACCGATGATTAACAAGATCACAACGGCCTGTAAGGAATTGGAAATGCCTTTAAGCATGCCATCCTGGATGACCTCCCATTTAAATCCGGCGATCAAAGCGACGATCGACGCCACGAAAACACCTAAAAGCATCGGGATATGCGGGTCGGTTCCATAGACGACAATCGAGAGGCTGATACCCACCACCAGTGAAAACAGAGAGATCAGAGCCTCCCATAAGTACGGATCGCGTTGTTCTCGCTTTAGGGCCATGGGCGCCTCCTCTAGGGTTAACTTTCTCGAATCATGTTAGAAACTTACTAGTTTTGCAATCTCGAATGTCTATATAGAGTCCGACGAATAGCACCGAGGAGTGTCACCCCGAAAACAGCCAAATGTCTGCAAAGAGTATTCAGCGGGCATAGAATCTCTGAATATTCAGGCAATAGTCCGGCCGCTTACCGGCGTGAAGCGGCCGACTTCAAGAATGAAGCCTGATCGGCCGCAAATTGCCCGAAGCGGACACCCCGATACCTCTCTAGCGCTCAAGAAACTACCTCAAAAAAGTGAGGTATTACAAATCGTATGAAGGGTGCTACAAATGGCGGCTTTGGCCTCAATCCAGCCCTCTTAATTCGCAATGGTAGAAATCTACTGAAGTACTTACAAAATGTAGATTTTGATCTGGATCAAGTTTACGAAAAGTTTTTTTGTGTTAAAAAGTTGTCAATCCTGCATAATTAGGGTCGCTAATAATCCTACAGGAAACAAGAAAATGGTGAAGGTCTTAGCGTCTCCCCTGAAGTTCATATTCGCTCCGTTTCTCTTCCTGATTACCATACCCGCATTAGCGAACATAGGCTGTTTGAGTTGTCACCAGGGTATCGAATCGATCCGCCAGGAAAACAGTGCGATGATGCAATTGATCAAAGCTTTGGCGGTGCCTCATGGAGATGCGGGAGGGTGTGTCATTTGCCACGGTGGTGACCCCACGGCGACCGAGGCCGAAGCTGCGCACAGCGGTTCACCCGATGCACTTATGAAGGACAATGGGCCTCAATTGTTCTACCCAGACCCTGGGGCGATGGATGTGAACAAGTTTACCTGTGGGCAGGCGGCCTGTCATAAAGGCTATGGGGAGCGGCTGGAGAAGTCACTGATGAACACAGAGGCCGGAAAGATCCAGGGGAACTTGCATACCTGGGGTATCCCGGAAGTACAGAATTATCAAGTGCCGTGGGGCAACTATGATGTTACAGATGAAGACGGGCAGGTGCCTGTCGTCGGTACGGATGAATATAAATCCTATATGCAGGCGATGATCTCTGCACATCCGGATCAGTTTCCCACCGAACTCAAGCAAGTTCCGAATCCGACCGTGGAGGAAATTGAAGCCGACCCGAAACTGGCCGGTTTTACTTACCAGCGTCAACAGTGCCAGCGTTGCCACGTAACGGTCAAAGGCCGAGAGAAACGTGGTGATTTTCGGGGACAGGGTTGTTCATCCTGTCATATCCCGTATAGCAACGACGGTTTTTATGAGGGCGGAGATCCGACCATCAACAAGGACGAACCCGGGCACCTGTTGACCCACCAGATACAAGGTACCCGAGAGGCCGTGGTGAAGCACGGCGATCTAGAATATTCCGGTATTCCCGTCGAAACCTGTAATTCCTGCCACAATCGCGGCAAACGAATCGGTGTGACCTACCAGGGTCTGATGGAGTTTCCATACGGTTCGCCATGGACTCACAGCGGTGGCAAGCAACCCAAGCTGCACACCAAGAATTATCTGTTTATTTCCGATGACCTGCATCATCAAATTAAGTCCCGACCGGGTAATCCGGAAGGTGGGTTGTTGTGTCAGGATTGTCATACCACCGTCGATATGCATGGTGACGGAAATATTTTTGGCACGACCTTGGCGCAAGTCGAAATCGAGTGCGAAGACTGCCACGGCACGCCCGAGAAGTACCCGTGGGAATTGGCCCTAGGGCACGGTGAGGAATTCGACAAAGAACTGGCCGATACGCCAAGAGGCCTGTCTGATTCGCCAGGTGCCGAAGCCGGTTTTGGCACGCTGTATTCAAAAAAGGATGGCTATCTGAAAACCACCCGAGGAAATCCTTTCGGTAACGTAGTGAAAGATGGGGACCGAGTCACCATGCATTCGGCGACCGGAAATGACTTCGAGGTTCCGCTGCTTAGAAAGTTGATGGTCGATGACAGCTGGAAAAGCCCGGACGCGAAGGTCGCCATGGCCGCCGTGAAAAAGCATGCGGAAAACCTGGAATGCTACGCCTGCCATGCTTCATGGGTTCCGCAATGTTACGGCTGTCACGTTAAAGTTGATTACAGCAATGACAAAGACGGTAAACCGTTACACGACACGGATTGGGTCGCTTCCGGTACCGAACGGAATCCGGACGGATCAACCGCGGAGTCAACGCTTGGTGTCAAGGGAATACAAAGCCCGGGTAAAGTCAGTGAGACCCGTTCGTATCTACGTTGGGAAGAACCTGTACTGGGGATCAATGGTGAAGGCCGGGTAACGCCGTTGATGCCCGGCTGCCAAGTCCTTTGGACGGTCATCGATCGCGAAGGTACGACGCTGGTACATAATGATATCGCAGAATCGGAAGATGAACGCGCGATGCTTGGACAGGAACGAACCCCGCTGGGAATCGATATGGCGCCGGTGCAGCCCCATTCCGCTCAGCGCAAGGCGAGAACCTGCGAATCGTGTCACAACAATCCGAAGGCGCTAGGTTATGGTATCGCCGGCGGTGTATTCCAAACACGCTACCCAGTCGACATCGTGGAAGATCTGATCGACCAAAAAACCGGCAAGGTGATTCCAAAACGCCATCAGATTCAGGTGGCCAAAATCGACAAACTGGACTTCGACTGGTCCACGATTGTCAAAGACGATCAACAGGTGCAAACCGTCGGTACGCACTGGCCGTTATCGAAGGCCCTGCCCAAGGAAGTGAGGGACGGGATGGAGCGGACCGGTCTGTGCCTTGGTTGTCACCGCGAAATGACAAATGCCGAGTTGTGGGCGAAGGTATCGGAGCCCGGGACCCTTAATGACGCGGAACACATCGAGATGCTGAATAAGCTGTTGCGTAGCTACGCGAAATCCAAGGAATAACCAATCGCCAGATTGACGGATTCCGGCAATGCGCACCAGACTTAAGTCGACGGCATTCGGCGCTATCGTTGGCAGCATACTGCTGCCGATGATGGTGAGTTGCGACGTTAGTAGTGATCCTGCAAGTATATCGGCCGACAACGACCGTCAAGACGTTTCGGAGAGCGACACCCGGATTGATTTATCAAGCCCTCCAGTGCCTTCCGCCCATGGTGCTTATGATCCGCACAAGCAGCTGTCCCCGTCGCAGCATGTCAAGGTCGCCTTGCAACACAAATCGGAAGGGCGATTGCCGATGGCGATTGATACACTGACAAATGCACTTGACCGTTACGATAACGATCAACTTCTGTTGTCGGTAAGGAGCAGCTTGTACTTGGAAGCCAAACACTACAGCCCTGCGCTTCAGGATATGAACATTGCTCTACAAAAAGCTCCGAGTAATTCATCCTTGCTGATAAATCGGGCGAAGGTGTATTCGCAATTCGGCCGATTAGATGACGCGCTCACCGATTTGAACAATGCCATCACCATTGATGAGAATCTGGTTGCTGCTTATTTCAATCGTGGAACGATTCACCATCAAAAGGGCGACTACAAACTAGCGCTCGATGATTTCACTCGATGTATCAGTATTGATCCGCATATGGCAGGTCCGTATTTCAATCGTGCTGCCACGTTAGATTTGTTGGGAGATAAGGGCGCAGCCATTGCCGACATCCAGAATTTCATCGAGTTGACAGACAACGAGGTATGGAAACAGAAGGCAGAGGAGCTGTTGTCGCTATGGCAGCACGCATCGGAGTCGGAAAGTAACAGCGCTGATGGCTAAGTAAAAGCTAACTCGTGACTGATTTGACTTGGCATCGTCGGGTACTTGTCGCTCTACTTTTGCTCTTAGCGGAGGGCAGGTTTGCGCAGGCGTTGACATTCGACGATTTACTAGCTGAAGCAGACCTGAATTACCGGCACCCTAATGGATTTAGCACTGTCGAGGCGCGTGTCAACGAAGTTCTGAGCTATGAGCAGGCGGTGCGACGGCAGGACAATGCCCTAGAAATTCGCTATGCGATCAGACCCCTTTTCAGAATGACCATTCAATATGAAGACCCGCACAATGCGGCACCCGACCCAAACCACCTGTTTCCAAGGATGTTTCAGTCCCTGGTGGATAACCTCTCGCAAGGCGGGCATGCGCCCGCAACCGAATATCCAATCGAACAGGCGAAAGGCTACTTCAATGCCGACTGGGCGGCTGCGGCGGTGCTAGATGTATCGCCGAAGTTCAGTCAGGAGTTCAGTCAGGCCTTGGTAGTTGCACTCCACAAAAACAAATCGGCTGACGCATATATGGTGTTCCTATTCGACGACTACGAAAAAGTCAAAGTCGCTATCAAATCAAATTTGAACAGTCTGAAATTCAGGTAGCCCTTCAACTTTTAATCCTCATCTTTACGACCTGCGAGCCTGTCCTGTAGGGCGTCGCTATCCGGTCTACGCATCATTAGTCAACGGAGTGAGGTTAGTATGCATTCGCCCAGAATGCTCTACGGTCTGCTTCGAGTATGTTGCTGCCCCTTGCGCCGCGGCAAAGGATCAGCAGATCGGTGAAAAAGCTTTGGCTGGTGTGTACCTGACACCGGACATCTATTTTTCAGAATAACAACAATGTTGCTCTGCATCACGGACTACCGTGATTTGCCCGATATAGCAGTCGTTCGTCGGTTCGACCAAGGTGCTGGAATCAGGTACAAACCCACGATTGTTGATTGGCGTTTTGGGAGAGCGCTAATACCTGAGTTCAGCCACTACCGCGTAATGATCGCTCGGCCAGACGCCATCTATTGGTTCATTACCTGCCAATCTGCAATCCACCATGTGACCGGCTCCACCGGGGCCGGGCCGTCCAACAAAAATATAATCTAGGCGGCGGTCAGGTTCAAATTCAACAACCGCGTAAGGGTTGTGGTTGTCCCAGGTCAGGCCTCTTCCGTCTCCGGCGACAGTCCATGCATCATGAAACACTAATCCTTCGACGGGGCAGTTGGTCAGCCCGGTGAGCATCCTTATCTCATCTGAGGATGGTTCTGAATTGAAATCACCACAAACGATTGGTGGGTATGTCCAAGGCCTTTTTTGATCTACAAAGCGAGCTAGGTCTGTTACCTGGCGTTGTCGAACATTGCTTTGTTCGAATTTCCAATTCAAATGAGTGCTGAATACCGGTATGCGTCCGCGCAGACCATCCACTTCCCCAAAAAGGGCAAGCCTTCCCTCCCCGGTCTCTTTTTCACCGAAAAGCATGGTGACGTCATGCCTGATTATGGGCCAGCGTGACAGCAATGCGTTTCCAAACTTATCTCCTCGCATCTCCATACTTGAGGCGAATACATGATGGAATCCAAGGTGATCAGCGACTTTTGCAGCAAAATTGGTTGTGCCATCACCCCACACCTCTTGTAGCGCTATGATATCTGCATTCACATCAGCTATGACCTTCAATATAGCTGGCTCACGTTTCTCCCAAGGCCCAAACCTCCACCACACGTTCCATGTCATGGCACGAAGTCGAGATTCTATAGTCTCCACTTCTTGTGTTTGCTCGTTCATATCTTTTCTCTAGGAAAGCTTTACTTTGGTTACTGTAATGTTTTTCTGGTTGCTTTTCGCTGACTTTGATTTGAGTTAATCGACACGTCCGCTGTGATTGCGCAAGATCAAGAATGCCACTATGTCGAGACAATCCTGACTATTGCCCAAATAACACATTGCAACAAAAAACCACGATCTTCTCAAAGCCCTTGGGTTCTGTATCGAATGACATGACGACTAATAGTGAATGCCGCGCTCGCGACTATCCTGATATCAATACAAGCTCTAATTGCAGCCCGTTAGCGCTTCACAGCCTTCACCCACGATTCATCGCCGTTGTGAATAAACAACTCCCCGTATATTTGATCCGTTGCTTTTACTTCAAACCAGCCTCTTCCGCAAACAGGATCATGCTCGCACGTTCCGTCCCACGAGAATTCTACCCTCTTTGCATCTTTGTTATTGTCATACCGGCAATCCATGAATCCGTTAACGGTGCCAAATACAAACTCACCCATCCCGTCTCTGTCAAATCCAAAATATCCTGGTTCTATGAGATCAATATAGTCTTGATCCCATTGTCCCATCTCAGTGATTTTCCAATTTCCGATAAATCTGTTCATTTGCTCTTCTTTGTTGTGATCGTACAAAAGCGTTTTGGAGTCGGCGATCAGTAAGACAAATATTACGATTCTATCTCGAGGGCATCCTGAAACGTAGAACTTCAACCATGGCATTGGCGTATACATCCAAGACTGGTCGCGTTCGTTATTGGTTGGATCTTCGATCCCGGCGATCACCTTGACGGCGCCACCGCACCGCCCGCAGGTTTCGATACCGATTACGAACAAGCGTCTTCATCGAAAGCAGACGTTGCAGCATTCGTACCTTGAAAGCTTGCGCTGGGTGGTGTGCGTTTTTATGCTCGGCGTCCTCAATGGCGGTTTCGAGTATGATGCCGCCGGTCGTACCCTGGACGACGAATGACTCCTCCTGGCCGAGTCCCGCCTCACGGAGAGCGGCGGAATCCACATGCCTACGGCCAAATCGCTTGGTCCGCTATTGCGTGGACAACCGTTAGTGGAGCACAGGAAGTATCAGCCACGGCTAACAGGCCGTACCCTACTCTGAGGAGCCGTTCGCGAGCCAACCCAGCTACGCCCGCTTGTTGCAGCCCAAAGCTGTTTGCTCTGGCCGCTATGGCGTTGACAAACGTCGTTCTCGGAGAAGGATTATCAGCATTTTCTTAAATACCGGAATCGACCCGTTGTTGTCGTTCCCGAACTGATTACGCTACACCTGCGATTTGTGCGAATCGGTCGTCTGAGTGTACTTGAAATTCCCAGGCCGGGGCTTCTTCAATAATAGATATCAGGTTTGTAGTTACTATTCATCACGCCGACTAATCGGATCTGCGTCGCTTTCGCTCCGCCTCGTCCCAAGCGATAAGTGCCTGGTAGTCGGGTACGAAGCCGAGGCCCTTTCGCGCGTCGGACGATACCGCGTCCTGCGAGGTGACGACATCGACGACGGCCGGCGCGTTCTGAAGGGCGCGGCGGATCGCGCCGGCAAGTTCCTCCGGACCCTCAACCCGCTCGCCGTGGGCGCCAAGCGCCCGCGCCATGGCGGCGTAGTCCGAATGGCGGAGCGTGGTGCCGACTACGCGGCCGCCGTAGTTCGCCTCCTGATCGTAGCGCTCGATATTCCACGCGGCATTGTTGGAAACGATGAATACGGCCTTCGCATCATGCCGGACGGCGGTATCGATCTCCATAGCGTTGATGCCGTAGGCTCCGTCCCCGTTGACCGAGATCACCTGCCGCCCGGGAAAGGCCAGCGCGGCCGCTGACGCGAAGGGAATGCCCACCCCAAGGCAACCGAACGCGCCCGCATCGAGGTACGTGCGGGCGGCAAGCCCGATGCGTGCGAAGCTCAGTAGATCGCCGCCGTCGGCAACGGCGATATAGTCAGGATCGGCGACACTGCGGATTGCCTCGAATATGGCCATCGGGTGGATCTTGCCGTCAGCACAAATGCGCGGCGCAGTCGTCCCAGTGCCCTTCGCCATGCGCTCGCGATGCCTGCCCCGCAGTCTCTTCAGCCAGTCCTTGTCACGCGCGCCGCCGTCGCTGCCGAGCGCCTCGGTGATCGCGTCGAGGGCAATGTCGACGCTCGACAGGATCTCCGGTTCGCCGCGACGGTTGTCCAAGAGTTCGCCCGTCGTATCGGCGATGCGCAAAAACCGGGCGCCGCCGAAGACCGCCGGGGAGCCGTAGCCGAGTTGGTAGTCGAGCTTGCGGCCAAGCGTGATGACGAGATCCGCCTCGGCCATCGCCGCAGCGCGAACCGACCCGACGAAGGCCGGGTGATCGGCCGGGATCAGGCCGCGGCTCTCCTGGGTGTCGAGATACAGCGCGTCACTGACTTCGAGAAAACGCAATAGGCTGTTACCCGCACTACGCGCGCCGCGTCCGCTGACGACGAGCGGGCGGCGGGCGGCTCGAATAGCGATCACCGCTTTTTCAATCAACGCCGGGTCCGGTGGCAGCCGGCGCGACGGTTTCGGTTTCAGCCAGTCTTCGAGAACCAACTGGGACGGCACCGGGCAGCGTAAGACGTCGGTCGGGAACTCGATGTAGGCGGGACCGGGCTCGCCCATGTCGCCCGTGGCCCGCGCGATAGCCTCATCCAGCTCGCGGATCGCTTGCTCCGGAATCCGCGCCGTGCGCGAATACCGGGCGACCGGGCGCATGATGTCGACGTGCGGGATGTCCTGCAGAGGCCCCATGTTGGCTTGCGGACGCGAGGTACAACCGCCGATGAGTACGACCGGCACACGGGCCAGCGAGGCATTAGCGACGCCGGTGACGGCGTTGGTGACGCCGGGGCCGGCCGTCACCATGCAGACGCCCAGGCTGCCGGTGAGCTCCGCGTGCGCATGCGCCATGTGAACGGCGGCGCGCTCGTCGCGGGTGTCGATGATGCGGATTCCGAGCCTGGCGGCGTGATCCCAGAGCGGCTGAATATGGCCGCCCTGCAAGCCAAAGATCCGGTCAACCCCCCGTGCTTCGAGTGCCCGCGCAACCCACGCCGCGACGCTGGTCGCATCCTGGTTCAAATCTTGATACATAGGATGATGTTGCTTCACGGTCATGCTGGATTTCTCTAAGTTATAATATCAGCTGCAGAAGGCAACTGCGTTAATCGGAAGCGGTGCATTTGGCGACGGTCTCCCTCAATACGCGATGCAGGATCTTGCCGGTGGCGTTGCGAGGCATTTCTTCGGCCTCGAGGAAGACGATCTCGCGGGGCCGCTTGTAACCGGCGAGGCGTTCTCTGGCAAATGCGATCAGGTTGGCCTCGGAGACCGGAAGGTCCGCGCGACGTACGACCGCCGCTACCACCCGTTCGCCCCACTTGCGGTCGGGCCGCCCGACAACGGCGACGTCCTTGACCGCCGGATGGGCAGCGAGGACGGCTTCGACCTCAGACGGGTAGACGTTTTCTCCACCCGAGATAATTAAGTTCTTTTTGCGGTCAATGAGCTGGATATATCCGTCAGCGTCTCGCAGCGCCACATCGCCGACCGACAGATAATCACCTCGATGCGCCTCTGCGGTTTTCTCCGGGTTGTTCCAATAGCCGTTGAAACTGTAGGGGCCGCAGGAGAAAAGCTCGCCGGGTTCGCCGTCCGGAACTTCATCGCCGTTGTCGTCCAGTAGCCTGATCGGCGCCGAGCCGACGACCTCGCGCCCGACGGTGCCGAGTTTGTCGAACTGCTCATGCGGGTGCAGCATGGTGACCCAGCCCGCCTCCGTCGAGCCGTACAACTCAAACAGGCCTGAGTTCGGGAACATCTCCATAACAGCACGTTTGGTGCCGGCGCGAGCGGGTGCAGAGGAGATCATCAGCTTTTCCACTTTATCGAAGGCGGCTTCGCCGCGCTCCGCGGCGGGCACGTCGAGCATCATACTGTAATGGGTCGGCACCAGCGAGGTAAACGTCGCACCGGTTGAATCGAGGGTCTTTAGACACCAGCCCGGGTCGAAGGTTTTGCGCGAAAAGATCGTGACGGTTGCGCCGCAATACAGAAAGGCGGAAAAGAAGAACAGCGAGTTGGCATGGCACATCGGCATCACCAGCAACGCGTGGTCCCGACGATGCACCCCGAGTTCCACTTCCGTCATCAAGGCCAGCATTGCCGTGCTGCGGTGATCGCGGATGGCGCCCTTGGATCGGCCCGTTGTTCCGGAGGTGTACATGAGGCACCAGGGTTCGTCGAGTGAGACCGCCTGATCGGGTTCGGCGTCCGAAGCGTTCCTGATGAGTGCTTCGTAGGCGAGATATCCGGCTGCGGTCGAAGGGTCACCCATCGACACATAACGGCCTTCCAGCAGGCTCAACCGCTCCCGAACGCTCTCGGTGACTTCCACCAGCGCGTCCTCGACCAGGATAACGGACACGCCGCAGTCCTCGATGATGTATTCGACCTCCGGACCGGTGAGCCGAAAGTTGATGGGAACCGCGACCAGTCCCGCCTTGGCGACGGCCGCGTAGATCTCGGCCCATTCCACGCGGTTGTAGGCGAACACGGCGACGCGGTCGCCCGGCGCAAGACCGAGTCCCAACAACGCGTTGG